>CAMWGV010000007.1 GCA_947173945.1 uncultured Lachnospiraceae bacterium | reverse complement strand
TTAATGAAGTAGGTGAGGAGAGAAACAATATATTCCTGTCTGTTTGTATCCCGACATGGAACAGAGGCTCATCTGCTCTTAGTGCAGTGAAAAATATATTGGAAGCCTCATATGATGCCGAAATTGAGGTTGTTATATCAAATAATGGTTCAGATAAGACAGAAGGTTACGATGAACTGAAAAATATTAAGGATTCCCGTCTTAGCTATTATGAGCTGGACAGCAATAAAGGATATGCATATAATTTCAGAAATGTACTGGGCAAGGCGAAGGGGAAATTTGCAGTGATGAGCAGTGATGAGGATTTATTAAATTTAGAAGAACTGCCCAAGTATCTTGATTTTCTTCTTAATAATATGGATGTCAGATTTTTAACTACCAGTGGAGTAGGCCCAAACTTTATAGATGGAGAAGACTGTATTCATTTATCAGGTTTTGCCTCCAATGTTCATGCAATCAATGCAAACTATATTACAGGTGCCACATTTAATGTTAAGTATATGAGAGAAAATAAAATATTTGATAAATATGATGAGATAAGTGAACTGCCATTTATTTATTGGTATGCCCAATGTGTTATGGCTACCATAACGACAAAGGGTGGAACATCAGGCTTTTCCAACATCAAATTATGGAAGGAAGGCGGAGTAGATAAGGAAACAGGTATGTTGCAATATATGAAGCTGGAAAACAGAATTCAACAGCAAAATGATGCTGTTGAGTTTTGTAAGATACTTTATGAAGAGGATGACGAAATGTTCCTGTCGATGATGCTTGAACGAATGGGTAAAACATATCTTTTGTTAAATGCGGGATTTTGCTGGCTGTCTAAAGAGTTTATGAGCGAGTATAAATGGTTGGACGTATGTTTATCTATTTACGAAAGCCACTTGGAATTGCTTAATAAATATTCAGATACAGATGAAGCTTTGCTGGCAAGAGTAAAAGAGATTGTTTTTAATCAGTACTTTACTGAATTTGTATTGAAAAATCCTGTCAAAAGCTGCCAGACAGAGCAGGAAAATTTAATTCAGGAAAAGGCGTCAATAGAAATATGGGAAAAAATAAAGCTTGGAATCATGCCGAAAGATATCTCTGTCAAAGAAATAGAAGAAACGGTAAAAACACTTTTATAAACATTGCGAGGATAAGAAATGGATAATTTTTTTAAAAACAAAACAATACTGGTGACAGGACATACAGGCTTTAAGGGTTCGTGGATGTGTAAGCTACTACAAATGCTTGGAGCGGATGTGATAGGTTATGCTCTGGATGCACCTACATCACCAAGCATGTTTGATTTGTGCCATGTTGCGGATGGCATGACTTCAATTATAGGGGATGTACGAGACAAGGAGCTGCTTAATGATGTGTTTCAAAAGTACAAGCCTGAAATTGTAATCCATATGGCGGCACAGCCAATAGTGAGAGAGTCGTATGTCAATCCTGTGTATACATATGAGACAAATATAATGGGAACGGTGAATGTTTTGGAAAATGTGCGAATGACACCATCTGTGCGCTCAGTTGTAAATGTGACAACGGACAAGGTGTATAAAAACAGAGAGTGGCATTGGGGATATCGGGAAGACGATGAATTAAATGGCTATGATCCATACTCCAACTCAAAATCATGCTCTGAGCTTGTGACAGGCAGTTACATTAATTCATTCTTTTTAGAGCGTGACATCGCAGTTTCCACTTGCAGGGCAGGCAATGTTATCGGCGGTGGCGATTTTGCAGCAGACAGAATTATTCCTGACTGTATACGTGCAGTTGAAAATAATAAAAACATAATTGTGCGAAACCCATATTCCACACGCCCATATCAGCATGTACTGGAACCGGTTGTGGCATATCTTATGGTTGCAAAGAAGCAGTATGATGAGAGAACGTTGGCAGGATGTTATAATGTGGGGCCATCAGATGAGGACTGTTATACAACAGGTGAGCTTGTTTCACTATTTTGTGAGGAATGGGGAAGGCAGACAGGTACAAAGCCTGTATGGGAAAATCGAAATGAAGGCGGTCCTCACGAATCAAACTTCCTGAAACTTGACTGCTCGAAAATAAGAAACACGTTTGGCTGGAAGCCTGTGTGGAATGTAAACCATGCCATGGAAAAAATTGTTGAGTGGAATGTAAATTATCTGAATAATGGAAATGTAACCTTATATATGGAAAAGCAAATTGAGGAATATTTGGAAAGCCGAACAGACAATGTGTTATGAACATTTCAAGATTATGTTTAAATATTAGGGTATTGAATTATGGTAATATCGGCAAGGAGAAGATAAGAGTTATGGATAATTCATTGTATCAAAAGGTATTAAAGGATTTAAGCGATGGTGTGATTTGTTCTGAAGATGCGGTTTCATTATTTGAATTAGTGAAAAATGAACCTATTGAAAAAAGATGTGAGCTGGCTGACAGAATTTATTCTGAAATTGGGAAGGAATTGAAATTTGATATTTTTTGTTATTCATACTTAATACAGGTAAAACCGGAAAAAAAATATGTGGAAGAGCTGTGTTCATTAATTTTATATACTGATAAACTGAAATGGAAGGAAATAAATTTTCTTTTTGGGCAGGTATTTTCCATCTTGTTTTTGAACAGTGAATTGTACGATTTGAAACTGGTAGAATTAAATTGGAAAATTCTTTATAAAGCGTATGAAATATGTAGTAAAGAAATGAATTTGGAATTGGAGTTTATTCCAGAAAGTGAGCGTAATCAGGATTTGGCAATTGTGATTACAGAGCAATTTCTAACAGAGCAGCATGGACCAACAAAAACAGCCTTAGATAGATGTTATGTGCTGCAAAAAATAATGAATAAAAGGGTATTACTTATAAACACTGCAGAGGCATTATCACCTGAGGGAGAGATACCTTTTTTTGATATAAAGTATGGAAATTATAAACTAGAACTTCTTGATAATAATACAGCTAGCTGGAAAGGAGAAACCTTTCAGTTTTATCAATGTGAGGGAATAATGCCTGATATTGATGAAATGTGCAATTTGATAAAGGCTGTTCAAAGATTAAAGCCATCCATTATTGTGGGAGTCGGGGTGTCAGGTATACTTTCAGGATTTATTAACCAAATGATACCAATGGTGGATATTGGTCTTACTCAGTCAGGATGTGAGATTACATTGGTGGATTATCAGGTTGTTGATTATAATATGCTGGATGCTATAGAACCTCTAGTGAAAGCAATGGATAAGGATATGTCACACATTATTCCTGGCAAGTTTACATTTTCCTTAAGGGAGCAGACGGAGTTTTGTGCACGTGCAGATTTTGGCATAAGTGATGATACATTTGTTATGGCGGTTGTGGGAGGTAGACTTGATTATGAGATGGACGAACAGTTTATGTCGTTTTTGAATGACACACTTAGAGACGATATGCTTGTTGTGGTTATAGGAATATGTGACACATTTGAAAGTAAGTTATCAAGGTATCCTAAGCTACAAGGAAGGATGTTGAATTTTGGGGTATGTACAGATGTTCTATCACGCTTGGAGTTGTGTGATTTGTATGTTAACCCTATAAGAAAGGGTGGAGGAACAAGTGCAGTAGAAGCTATGTTTAAAGGGAAGCCTGTTGTCACAGTAAATTATGGGGATGTTGCGGGTATAGTGGGAGAACGGTTTTCCTGCGGGAATTATATGGAGATGAATCTGATGATTAACAGATATTACGAGGACAAAATGTTTTATAAAATGCAAGCAAAGTATGCAAGAGACACAGCAGCTGTTTATATGGATTCTGAGACAGAGTTTGTGCGGATTATTAGAGAATATGAAAGACTTATGAAAAGACAGTGATTTTTAAAAGAAAAGATGAAGGTTAAGACCCAAGAGGCAATCATCTATGCTAAGCGGTAATAAATGGTGGTATTAGAATGGAATCAAGGATATTTGAGGAAAGGTGCTAAAATGAATATATTATATATTGACTATCAAATGTATGGAAAAGATGATATTGTAGATGCTTTCCAAAGCTTGGGATATAAAGTGGACGTTACGGATTTGCCGCTGAAGGTGGATAATGAAAAAAGCTTGGCTGCCAGCTTGGAGAAGCTGATTGCGGAAGGGATATACACAGCTGCATTTACGTCTAATTATTATCCGCTTATATCGGAGGTGTGCCAAAAAACAAATATAAAATATATTTCATGGACCTATGATAGTCCATTGATTTCGTTGTATCACCCATCAATTCAAAATCCATGTAATTATACATTTATCTTTGACAGTCGGGAATGTGAAAATCTCAAGTCAAAAGGTGTAACGAATGTGTTCTACATGCCTTTGGCAGTAAATGATGAGCGTTTATCAAAAATTGTTGTTAGAGAACATGATAAAGAACTATTTTCTGCCGATGTAAGCCTGGTAGCATCATTATACAATGAGACGCATAATCTCTATGACAGGATGGAGCCAAGACTTAGCAAATATACAAATGGGTATCTGAATGGTGTCATTCAGGCACAGAAAAATTTGTTTGGCGTGCCAATATTAGAAAATGCTCTTGAAAATGAACGTGTATACAATGACATGTATTGTGCCATGCCATATAAGCTTGCAGAGGGAAGCCTTGCAACGGAGAGATATGTGTATGCTAATTATTTTCTTGCCAGAAAGGTGGCAACATTTCAACGAATGGAATTTATAAGAGAGATTTCACAATATTTTGATATGAAGGTTTATACAGGGGGAGATTTGTCATCCATAAAGACGGTCAAGCATATAGGGACGGTTGATTATTTGACGGATATGAATAAAGTTTTCCGTTTAAGTAAAATCAATTTGAATATAACACTTCCGTCAATACATGCAGGAGTGCCGCTTCGTGCAATGGATATAATGGGAAATGGTGGTTTTCTGCTTACAAATTATCAAAGTGACTTGTTGAAACATTTTGAGCCTAATAAGGAATTTGTATATTATACATCCCTTGATGAAGCATTGTATTATATCGATTATTATCTGAATCATGAGGATGAGAGAATTCAAATTGCACAAAATGCAAAAAGAAAAATGGAAACAACATTTACATATAAAAAGGCTGTAAAAAAAATAATGGAGCTCATTAATATGGTATAAAGAAAGAATCAAGAAAAAGGCAGGGGATGGCATTGTCATTAGAGATGGAAGATTCATACATTAAAAAGATTGATGAATTAATTAAAGCAGGAAATACACATGCATATGATAAAATTTACGAATTGTTTACCGGAACAGCCGGAATGCCTATAGATAAGATTATTTCTTTGGGGAAAATTCCACTCAAGATATTTAAGGTAAGAGTAAATGAAATGCATTATCTTCTTCAGGCAATAAAAATATATAGGAGAGAATTAGATGTAGGAGTCGATGTTACTGTATTTGATCATGGTAATAGTCTACAGGACATTATAGATGTAATGAACCACATAAGATTTATATTATGGGAATCACAGTTTTTGAAAATAGATACCAGTCATATATTACAAACATATGTGGACAGTAATAATATTTCCAGGGAAATGATATTATTTTTATCGGATACCGCAAGTCTCCCAAATTATGGGGAAGGTCTCATTACCCCAAAACTTAATTTATCAGATGTAAATTCAAAGCGCCATGCAGGTAAAAGTGTAGCATTTATTTTGTGCGTAAATAATGAATCGTATATGAATGAGGCATTATATTTTATAAGTTGCCTTAAGGTTCCTTATGGGTGTGATGTGAATGTTTTTACGATATGTGATGCTCAGAGTATGACTTCCGGATATAATGAAGGTATGAGGGCATCGGATGCCAAGTATAAGGTATATCTGCATCAGGATGTATTTATTGTAAATCCATATTTTATATATGAAATATTGGATTTATTTGATAATCCCAATATCGGTATGATTGGGATGGTAGGAACACCCAAATTACCGGAAGATAAAGTAATGATATTTTCGAAAAGAATAGGCAAAATTTATGGCGCAGATCCTTATAGTACAAGTATATCAGAGTTTGAAAAGGTTGAGGGGAAATATCAAAGTGTGGAAGCTGTTGATGGCTTGCTTATAGCCACACAATACGATATACCTTGGCGAGAAGATTTATTTGACAAGTGGGATATGTATGACCTGTCACAGAGTCTTGAATTTCACAGGGCCGGTTATGATGTGGTTGTTCCTAATATGGATGTGCCATGGTGTTTACATGATGATGGATTTTTAAATTTAGTTAATTATTATGAGGAATTAGATAAAGCAAAGAATGAGTATTATGGTATTTGAAAGGAAACTACATAGAGGAAAAATAATGCAAAATAGAAAAGGAAAGTTTATAATCTTTATGAATCAATAATGTAAAAGAGCATTTACGGGAGGAAATAAATAATGAAAATGTTTAGACCTGAATTTGTGGACGAGTTTCAGTGCATTGCGGAAAGGTGTAGTTATACATGTTGTAGTGGATGGGATGTGATTATTGATTGCGATACATATAATAATAACAAACAACTGTATGAAGATATTGAACGTGATTGTTTCTTTGATGCCGAGGATGGAGAGCATTTTATAAAGATGAGAGAGAAAGCTGTCTGCCCGTTTTTAAATGAAAAGGGATTGTGTAAAATCGTGATGGAGCATGGTGAAGATGCCTTGTCACACACCTGTAAAATTTTTCCGAGGATGATTATGGGCTCTTATGATGAAGTGTTAGAGTATAGTGTTGATAATGGATGCCCTGCAGTTTTAGATTTGCTAAGGCGGTTTCAAACTCCGATAAAATTTAACTTGGATGCACCGAATGATGACGAAATTGTGGATTTTAAGTATTCCGATGAAAAGGTAGAGCATCTTATATACCGCAACCAAATGATAGATTTGTTGCAGATACCGAATATGCCATTATGGGCAAGACTGTACCTGATATATGATTTTTCCACGCAGCTAGAAAATTTCAATCATCCGGAAATATTACAGAAATATAATGATGTGCAATGGCTCAATGATAAATGTAGTCAGTTGAGTTTTGTTAATGCGGATTTCGGAACAAAATTTATGTTATATCGAATGCTGTTCGACCTGTATTACAAATATGAAAATCAAGGTTATGATATGTACATTGTAAAGCTTAAAGAATTTTGTAATGGGTTATGTGCTGACGATTTGCTTCCGGATTGGAAGGAGTTTGAAAAAATATGGGAAAAGGAAAGCGGGTTTATCGAGAATTTTTGTGTGAATAGTGTATTTGTACAAAGCTTAGATGGAGAGCCACAAAAAAATATTTTGATTTTATTATTTGAAGTCATACAAATGAGATTTGTATTATTTTTATGGTGGCTGTATTGTGGGAAAACCCTTTCGGACACAGATATGCTAAATATTGTCTGTTATTATGCAAGAGCAGCAGGGCACGGCAGAGGTAAAATATACCAATGGTTGAATATGAACAGGGATTATGACATTATGAAAAAGGGTGCAGTATTAGTTATGCTGAAATAGTACAATAAATATAGATAGGAAATATACCAATGAAAATATTATATCTGTTTAACAGGGGACTTATGACACCTGATTTGGCAATGTCACTTATTATGGCAGGGCATCAGGTTGAGATGATTGATAATTATGAATGCTCTTATGTCATTGACGATGAGGTGTGCAGAAACAAAATTACAGAAGCTGTTTTGAATGCAGAAAAAGAACAACCATATGATTTTGTTATATCATATAATTACGTTCCGTCAGCGGCATATGTGTGTAATACGTTTGGACTTTTGTATATTTCATGGATGTATGACAGCTGGCAGCCTACATTATACTCTGAAACAATTATGCTTCCCTGCAACAGAATATTTGTTTTTGACAGCACGGAGTACAAATATATAAAGGGAATGGGCGTAGAGCATGTATATTTAATGCCATTGGCAGTGAACGATGACAGACTTTCGGAAATGGATTTGTCAGATGTGGATAACAGGTATAGCTGTGAAATATCACTGTTAGGCAAGCTTTATTGTGCCGAATCTGTTAATGGATATAATGCGATGAAAATGTCCCTTGAAGATAACATACGGTATAAAATTGATGAAATTATTCAAAATACAGCGGGAAGCTGGCGTGAGGGGACGAATTGGTTCGATGAGCTTAAGGAATTGGATTATGCTAAAATACCAAATGTGGATGCTGCTGATGAGAGGAAAAAATGTCTGTTAACAGATGATATATATTATGCATCGATTTGCTTTGGAAGAGCCATTACCCAGATGGATAGGACGATGATTTGTAATTCCCTGGCAACAAAATACAAAACCCGCATTTATACATACGAGAAGCCGGTAGGGCTTATTCCTGAGGTTGAGGTGCATAATGGAGTAGACTATATGGAAGAGATGCCAAAGGTATTTTTTAATAGTAAAATCAATCTTAATATTTCTCTAAGAAGTATTTTCACGGGAATCCCTTTGCGTGCTTTTGATGTAATGGGCAGTGGAGGATTCCTTATGTCAAACAGGCAAAAGGATATGGATGGATTGTTTATTGATGGGGTAGATTATGTTGCCTTTGATTCTATAGAGGATTTGGTTGATAAAGTAGAATATTATCTGCATCATGAGGATGAGAGGATAAAAATATTGGTGCATGGCTATAGAAAAGTGTGCAGTTATCACACATACCAACATCGGATTAATGAAATTTTAAATATATGTGGTATGGGATGAGATGGATAGGGAGTAAATATTATGAAGCTTATATTCTGTTATTGGGGCAATATGATGGAGGATAAATTTACCGAGGCGTTCAGGCGTCTTGGGCATGAAGTTATACCTTTTGAACAGGAATTTGTTGAAAAGGATTATGACACGAAGTACTTAAAAAATTTTTTCAGCTTTGTCGAGGCAAATGAAAATATGGATTTTGTCCTGTCTATAAATTTTATTCCCATAATTTCAAGGGCATGTAAATTTCTTGATATTCCATATTTATCGTGGCTTTGTGATTGCCCATGCTATTCTTTATATTCCGGTACGTTTGCGGATACCCATAACCATACTTTTTTCTTTGATAAAATGCATGCGGAAAGATTTAAAAATGTATATCCACAAACGAATATATATTACCTTCCGGGGGCATGTGACCCGGTTCGTTTTGCAAATAATATCATATCAGATGAGGATTACGAAACATACGGCTGTGACGTTTCGTTTGTTGGCTCACTTTATTCTGAAAGGGGGACACACCAAAGGATAAGTGAGACCCTGCCGCCGTATCTCATGGGATATGTTGACGGAATCATAAACGCACAGTTAAACGTATATGGCTACAATTTCATGGAGGAGTCGTTCGACGAGCAGTTTTTAGAAGAATTTAAAAAGCATATAGATTGGCAGGTTCCACCGGATTACCTTGATGATGCCAGAAGTGTGATAGCAGATTATTATTTTGGCTATCGATGTACCATGCTTGACCGTATTAAAACTCTGGATGCGGTGAGCAAAAATTTTAAAATGGATTTATATACCACAAGTGATACATCCATGCTTTCACATATTAACAATCGTGGTATTGCAGATTCCAACATTATGCTTCCTAAAATATATAAATGCAGTAAAATAAACCTGGAAATTGCAAGTAAAACCTTTAAGTCAGGTATGACGCTCCGGATTTTTGAAATTATGAGTGCCGGTGGATTTGTTATTGCAAATTATCAGAGCGAAATACCGGAATATTTTACATTGGGCAAGGATGTTGTCGTATATGAAAGCATTCCTGACTTGCTTAATAAAATTGATTATTATCTGAAACATGATGATGAGCGTATGGATATTGCAGCAAATGGACAAAAGAAGGTTCTTGAACATCATACATACGATATTCGCGTAAAACAGATGCTTGATATGGTTGGGTTTTGATATGGTTGGGTTTTAAAAAGAGTGTTATTTCGTTGATAAAAAAAGTGGGAAATGATAATATAGTGACATATGGGCAAATATGACTTCGCATCTGAGGGACGCAGAGAGTTAACCATGTGGTATTCAACAGATAAATAAGGAGGCTGTAAGGAATGTTTGATTTAAGCAGGTTTGTTTCCGAACATGTTATAAAACGTAAGGCAAGCCTATTTGAAGATGATATGAAAGCAAATAAGGATGAGCTTACCAAGAAAATAGAGGGTAAGTCCGTGCTGGTTATCGGAGGAGCAGGAAGTATCGGAAGCTCATTTGTGAAGGCTGTGTTGCCTTATAAGCCAAGAACTTTGATTGTTGTTGATATAAATGAAAATGGTCTGGCAGAGCTGACAAGGGACTTACGTTCTATGGAAGAAATGTTTGTACCTGATGATTACATACCATACCCAATGGATTTTGCATCTGCGGTCTTTGAAAAAATGTTCAGGGCCCGTGGTGGTTTTGATATAGTAGCAAATTTTTCTGCACATAAGCATGTGCGTTCGGAAAAGGATATTTACTCTATTGAGGCAATGCTTCAAAATAATGTTTTGCATGCAAAAAAACTGCTTGATTTATTGACGGAGCTGCCGCCGGAGGAATATTTCTGTGTATCTACGGATAAGGCTGCCAATCCTGTAAACATCATGGGAGCCAGCAAGAGAATTATGGAGGATGTTATTTTCAGCTATTCCGACAGGTTTCCGGTAAAAACTGCACGATTTGCAAATGTAGCATTTTCGAACGGTTCCCTTCCTGCAGGATTTTTAGCACGTATTTCCAAGCTTCAGCCGCTAAGCGCACCTTATGATGTAAGGCGGTATTTTGTTTCGCTTGAGGAGAGCGGACAGATATGTATGCTTGCCTGCATGCTTGGAAGCAATCGGGAGATTTTCTTCCCGAAGCTTAAGGATGAACAGATGATGACATTTGATGTTATTGCGGAAAAGCTTTTACAGGAGCATGGCTTTGCTGTACTCAAATGCAATTCTGATGCAGAGGCAATTAAAAAAGCTGTAGATTTAAAGAGTGGCAGTAACATGTACCCGGTACATTTTTCCATGTCAGATACGTCAGGGGAGAAGCCTTATGAGGAGTTTTTTACAGATGTGGAAACCGTTGATATGGACAGATTCCGTTCTCTTGGCGTGGTGATGGAAAAAGCCATTCCTGAAAAACAGAAAATTGAAAAGCTGTATTTGGATTTAACGAATGCGTTTTCCGCAGATAAAGTTACGAAGGAAGATATAGTAGGATTACTGGAAGCATACCTTCCTGAGTTTAAACATATAGAGGCGGGAAAATCACTGGATAGTAAAATGTAATTTGATGAGGTTGTCGTACTAAGAATATTGGGATAAGATGTAAATATTGTTAGTGCGATACCGCATCAATGAAAATTTAAAATAATGGAGGATGAAGTTATGGAAAACAGCAGAGACGAGCAGGTAGAGGCTTTAAAGGTATTGGAGGAATTCAATAGCAAGTTAGTCGGTAACATGAAATCACTTGTAAATGAATTGTCAGGTAACCGATTAGAGGATACAGACAAGCTTTTGAAGACGGTTATTGACTCTTTGAATTGGGAAATTCAAATTGTAAATTCCACAATGGAAGTTTTAAATGACGGTAAAACAAGAGTTGATAAGGACAGCTTTAACAAGACAATTGGCTCATTAAGTGAAGCCATTTTTTCAGGGGATGATAATAAAATGGCAAATCAGTTCAAAGAGGCGATAAAAGTGTTTGAAGGCTTGGATTTAGCTGTTAAGGCAGTTGTTAATGAGTAGATATATTCAGGTCCAAGAATAATGGTCCACAGCCTTCAGACGGAGGGGAAGCGAATGCAGCTTCATCCGCTTTTGCGAACAAGCAGTATTTTGGATATGCTTATCCATATATTAGTGAGGATGTTTTAAGAGAGTGTTTGTTGTACATGCAGGCACTCTATATTTTTTCTGATGCGTTCATTCAGACTTAATTGGCTGTTGTAGAGATATGGAGTGTAAAATATATTTAATTACTTGCATTTCCAGTCAATTACTTATAATATATAAAGTGGAACGAAATGGTTTCACAAGGAGGCAATGATGGCTGAGTTAAATGAGTATTTTAAAAGTATTATAGATATGGATATGGCTGCAGTGGTAGTATGCAATTTGGAGCATTCTATTATATACATGAATCCTGCGGCATGTGAAAGATATGCAAAATGGGGAGGCAGTTCTCTTTTAGGCAGGAATCTCATGGAGTGCCATAATGCTGAATCACAGGTGCGTATTAAAAAAGTCATAGAGTGGTTTCAAAAATCAAAAGATAATAATATTGTGTACACGTTCTTCAACGAAAAAGAAAATAAAGACGTGTATATGGTGGCATTAAGAAATGCAGAACAAGGTCTGATTGGTTATTATGAGAAGCATGAATACCGCAATCGTGAGACAATGAAGCTGTATGAAGGAATTGAGATGGATTAAAGGTTCATAGTGACATTGGGAGGTAAAGTGATGAAAAAATTATATTTGTTTGTATTATGCATGTGTTTGTTGTGTGGATGTGGTGCAAGGAAGGATGAGGTAAGTCCGGAACAGCTGGCAAAGATATGTAATACATGGCAAAAGGTCAGTGGTGATATGACTACAATATATACAATAAAGTCGGATGGAACATATACGGAGCAGGTGTATACGACTGGTGATTTTCCGGTTAATTCAAATTCGTCAGGCACATATAAATATGACGGAAAGAAGATTGAATTTAAAAGTGATGATGGGGGTTCACATTCTTTTGATGTATCATTCGATGGTGATGATATGATATTTGAGCATGAAGGGTATCAAAACAGATACTCTAAAAAATAGATATGAAAGTACCATGATAATTATAAAAAAGATGATAGTAATCTTGGGAAAAATTTGAATTATACTTAAGAAGGGGGAGCGTTTATTTATGATGTTAAAAGGTAATTCAAGACTGACTGCATTGGTTGGAGGTATCTGTACATTAAGGAAATTTATTCATGAGTATGAACAGGTACATGCATCGATTGTATTTAAGGATGGTATTATTATTGAGGTTAGGAGGTTGAGGGAAGATGGTGACATAGTCGAACATATCCGTGAGCTGAATATAAAGTATGAAAATCTGTTTATTATTCGGCTGGACAACGATGGAGAACCATGTCATATTTTCCCTGGCTTGGTTGATATACATAACCATATCGACTATAATATGATGCCAATATGGAAACGTCCGATTCAGGAGCCTTGGGACAACAGGCACGAGTGGCGTAACTGTACAGAGTATTTAGATGAAGTAAAGGGATTGTATCAATTTATATTTAATAATTGGAAAAAATATTCTGTGCAAAGCAAGAAGGAGGGATCATATAATGAGGATCCTTATGCCGTAATCCAGTTTTTTTCAGAGCTTCAGGCAATTGCGGGTGGCACAACAACTTTGCAGGAGCCTACGGAAATAAGTTATTTTTCCGATAATTCCGAGACACAGCAAAAAATTAATCGTAAAGGCGGTCATATCCTGCTTAGGAGTACAGGGGTTTCGTCAGATTTGGGGTTGCAGGAGACACAGAAAATAAACAGTGTAATAGATTTCTTTAAGCCTGATACTGTATTAAAAGCAGAACATCAAAAAGAAAATCAGTTACAAAATGAGGAAGTGAAAAAATCCTTTTATCCTCCTATTGATACGAATGACTGGCAGGTTATTGAGATTGGTGCCAATGGGGCACAAAAAAGTTATTTTCAAGAATATCTGGATTATTTAAAATATAAAGGTATTGGAGAAATAGCAAGAAATGCAGGCGGATACATCATTCATCTTGCAGAGGGCAGATCAGGAAATGTGAAGTTTGAAGTAGGTGCACAAAAGGGTGTTGATGCTTATTCAAAGAAAGAGTTTGAATATTTCAGAGATAAAATAATGGAAATTGACGACTATAAAAATAAGGTTGCAGCGTCAAAGCTCACTCTGATACATTGCTGTGGAATTGATTTGGATGACGAAAAGAATATCAGATTTATCAATAGCTGTGAAATAAGGCTTGTGTGGTCGCCTGTATCGAACCTGCTTTTGTATGATGACACGCCAAGATTTCTTTTAAGCGGATTAAGAACCGATTTTGTCTGTATAGGCTCTGACTGGGCACCTAGTGGCTCAAAGCATGTATGGGACGAGGCAAAATTTGCACAAAAGCTTGCTATGGGAAGGTTTTACCATAAGCCTTTTCCGGACAATATAAATAGTATTTTCCTGGACATGATAACCAGTATCCCTGCAAGTGCTATCGATGCCAATAAAGTTGGAGAAATTAAAGTGGGAAGCTATGCAGATTTTTATATTGTTTCGAAAGGTCGTAAATTTTTACAGCAAGACGATATAAGTGAGGCATTTGAAACATTTTCTGATTTTGATACGGTTGCCACAATTATAAATGGAAATCTTGTTTTTGGAATTAAAGAAATGTTTGATGCATTTGGTATTGACGACGACAGGGTTGTATCGATTGAGGCAGACATGAAGGGTATTGATGAGGAAAATATCACTGACAAAGGTGCAAGAAATTTACGTGTTTATATTCCTGATATTAAAATAAACGTCGACAATGACGAAAAGGATATTCATATTGATTTTGATGCAGCGATAGAAACCCTTGACAGACTTTTTGAGGAATATAACAAACAATATAACAAACAATTTGTCAGAAGCAGACTGCTTAGCTCATATGACGTTGAATATCAGAAACAGATAGATGGACTGCTTGAGAAATATGGGTTAAACATGTAGCCAATTAATTGAGGATAAGCAATTTTAAATTTGTAAAGATAAGGGAAATCGTATGTCAGAAATGAAAAAGTATAATTTTTACGGATGGGAGCAGGCGGATGTGCCAGCGGTAAATGAAACTTACAATAAAATTAAAACACCGATAGATTTATATGATGCATTGTCAGAAATATGGTGTGCCAACACGTGTGCACCAAGAATGAGAGATGATTGGAGCAGTGAAAATAAGACTCTTGGACAGTGTTCCATAACTGCGTTTCTGGCACAGGATATTTTTGGCGGAAAGGTGTTTGGAGTGCTAAGACCGGGAGGAAATTATCATTGCTATAATGTGGTGGGAGATCGGGTCTTTGATCTGACAAGCGAACAGTTTGGAGATGAAGTGCTTGATTATAGTGAAAATCCGGAACAGTTCAGGGAAATTCATTTTGCCAAAGAAGAAAAACGTTTGAGATATGAATACCTTAAAGGGGAGCTATTCCGACGTTTCGGCTGATTATATATTTTAAAATGAAAAGAATGTCAAAGATTTAAAAGAGGAAAAAATGTCAATAGTATAGTATGTGGTTCCACAATACTAAACCACAGGCTGAAAGGATTGACATACCTTGGAATATTTGAATATTTTTTTAGAATATATTGTTGAAATAGGAATACTTCTATTTGAGTTCGTGGGAGTAGGCGTTATTATTATAACGTGTGTTGTAAGCTTATATAAGTGCATAGGGAGAAGACCAGACACAAGAATTTATCTTGCCAAGGGATTTGCCATGGGATTGGAATTCAAGCTGGGAAGTGAAATTTTAAGAACTGTAGTTGTGCGTGAGTGGAAAGAAATCGCCATTGTTGCAGGAATAATTGCACTTCGGGCAGCGCTTACATTCTTAATTCATTGGGAGATAAGGCAGGAGGAAAGCTTGACACGTGAGGCACTTCAAAAGAAAAAAATATAAAAATTATAAAGGAGGATTGTTATATGGCAGAAATGTTGGTGGCATATTTTTCTTATTCTGGCAATGCAAAAAAGATTGCACAAAGAGTTGCAGAACTTGCAAAGGCAGATTTGTTTGAAATTAAGCCGAAGGAGGCGTATTCCACAGACTATCAGGAATGTATTGAGGAGGCAAGAAAAGAAGTTAGCGAAGGTGCAAGGCCTGAGCTTATGGAAAAACCAGATGACTTAAGCAAATATGATAGTATTGTTCTTGGTTTCCCAAATTGGTGCAGTACCTGCCCAATGGTTATATTATCCTTTTTGGAAGCCTATAATCTGGCCGGAAAGAAAGTATATTCCTTTGTTACAAATGGTGGAGGCGGATGTGGAAACAGCACCGCAGATATAAAAAACAGTAGCGTGGGAGCTGAGATTACCGAAAGTATTAATGGTAATGATTTGACAGATGATCAAATCAGGGAGTGGCTGGGAATTTAAAATTTACATAAAGGCTGTTACATTGGTATATTTTATGTAACAGCCTTTTTATTTTAATTTTTTTTCCTAAAATTGGCATATCACTTAAAGGTATAAGTATTTCTAATGAATACGGCAAAGCTTTGAACTACGGCATCTAAAATTAAGGTTTCATTTTTTGATATAATGTAATATAATGTAACGTATAATGTGCTTTTTTGACGAGACATAATCAGTTTTATTCAGGGGAGGACATATAATATGAGAAAATCAATTCTTATTGTTGATGACGATGAACTAAACAGAGAATTGTTAAAGCAAATGTTTGAGGATGAGTTTGTCATACTTATGGCTCAGGACGGAAAAGAAGCGATTCAACAATTGGATGAACACATGGACGATATTGCGGTTATTCTTTTGGATTTGATTATGCCGGTGTTTAATGGATTTCAGGTTTTGAAGTTATTAAATACAAGAAAAATTCTTATTGAGATACCGGTTGTACTTATTACGGCAAAAAATGATGAGCAGACAGAGTTTGAATGCTATTCACTGGGTGCATCAGCACTTATCGCTAAACCGTTTGTTGCACAGACGGTAAAACAGAGAGTGAATAATATAATTGAAATCCACAGAAACGCAGATAGGCTTGAAAAAAAGGTTCAGCAGCAGAGGGAAAGGCTTGATAAACAGCGACGTAAGATGGAAATCTTCAACGAGAAGCTTGTGGATGTCGTCAGCAATATTGTTGAGTTCCGGGATTTAGAGTCGGGTGCACATGTAAAACGTGTCAAGGGTCTTACAAGAATTATGGCAGAGACGTACATGAAGCTTTATCCTGAGGCAGGGCTTACCAAGGAAAAAATAAATGTCATAGTAAGAGCATCTGCACTTCACGATATAGGTAAGATTTCAATACCGGACAGCATACTTTTAAAGCCGGGACGTCTTACTGATGAGGAAAGAGAAATTATGATGAGCCATACAACAAAGGGCTGTGAAATACTAAAGCTAATGGATGTGGTTCAGGATGATGAACAGGTGAAAGCATCCTATGAAATATGCAGACATCACCATGAAAGATATGATGGAAGGGGTTACCCTGACAAGTTAAAAGGCGATGACATTCCTCTTTCGGCACAGCTCGTATCTATTGTTGATGTTTATGATGCTCTTGTATGTGAGAGAGTGTACAAAAAGGCATTTGATAAGGAGACAGCATACAACATGATTCAGAATGGTGAATGTGGTATATTTTCACCAAAGCTGCTAAAATGCTTTGAGCATGCTAGAAGAGCCATGGAAGAGTTTTCAGATAGTCAGAAGGATTAATCAATATATTAGGGAGGACATAACATGACAGAGGAATTTAAAAATAAACTGATTGACGCAAATGTTGACCTTGAAGGTGCAATGGAGCGTTTTATGAACAACGAGGCAATGTATGAGAAATTTCTTAAAAAATTTGCCAATGAAACAATTTATGCCCAGTTGGCCAGTGCTGTTGAGGAGAACGATACTGACAAGGCTTTTGCAGCAGCACATACATTAAAGGGCGTATGTGGAAATCTTTCCTTACAGGGACTTTTTGAGGTTGTAAGCAAGCAGGTTGAATGTTTCAGGGCAAAACAAATGGAAGAAGGAGCGGCCATGATGCCACAGGTTACAGCTGAATACGATAAAATTATGGCACTCATTCAGGACATATTATAATTACAATTGATTGAGAAAGGAACGTATATAAAGTGGCAGATAAAAAGATTATGCTTGGAAATGAGGCGATTGCCAGAGGCGCTTACGAGGCAGGCGTTAAGGTTTCAGCAGCATATCCGGGTACACCAAGTACAGAGATAAGTGAAAATATTGTTAAATATCCTGAGATTTATGCTGAGTGGTCACCAAATGAAAAGGTAGCCATGGAGGTAGCTATAGGGGCATCCATAAGTGGAGTTCGAGCTATGGCTTCAATGAAGCATGTAGGTGTAAATGTTGCAAGTGACCCACTCTATACCATATCGTATGGTGGGGTAAACGGAGGTTTGGTTATAGTTGCTGCTGATGATCCGGGCTTATATAGCTCCCAGAATGAACAGGACAGCAGGGCTGTAGCAAGAGCTGCAATTGTTCCTGTTTTGGAGCCGTCAGATAGTCAGGAAGCGAAAGAGTTTACTAAATTTGCATTTGAGTTGAGCGAGAAATATGATACACCTGTTATGGTTAGGACAACCACAAGATTATCCCATTCTCAGGGACCTGTTGAACTTAACGACAGAGTAGAGGTTGTGGACAAAACATATGAGAGAAATCCGGCTAAGTTTGTTATGATGCCGGGCAATGCCAAGGGGCGTCATGTGTACGTTGAAAAACGCATGAAACAACTTGCAGAGGATGGCTGTACAATGCCGGTCAACAAGGTATACTATGGTGATACATCAATTGGTTTTATCACAAGTGGTATTCCATATCAGTACGTAAAGGAAGTATTTCCAGAGGCATCCGTTCTTAAGCTGGGAATGGTTCATCCGTTACCGAAAAAACTTATAGAAGAGTTTGCCTCAAAGGTTGATAAATTGTATATATTTGAGGAGCTTGAGCCTGTGATTGAAGAACAGGTGCTTTCATGGGGCATAAAGGCACAGGGAAAAGAAATATTCACCGTTCAAGGCGAATACAGTGCAAACATGCTTAGAAAGGCTCTTAAGGGTGAGGACATTGCAACAAATGGATATGACAATGTTCCTGTAAGACCGCCTATTTTATGTCCGGGATGTCCACACAGAAGTGTATTTTCTGTTTTAAATAAACTGAAAATACATGCGGCAGGTGATATCGGATGCTACACACTTGGAGCTGTTGCACCGCTTAATGTTATAGATACAACAGTTTGTATGGGTGCGAGTATCTCTACTCTCCACGGTATGGAAAAAGCGAAGGGGAAGGACTACATTAAAAACTGGGTTGCAGTTATTGGTGATTCCACATTTATGCACACCGGAATTAATTCGCTGATGAACATGGTATACAATCAGGGAACAGGAACGGTTATTATTCTTGACAATTCAACTACAGGAATGACAGGACATCAGGATCACGCAGCTACAGGAAAGACTCTTAAGGGAGAAACGGTTCCTGCCATAAATATATTTAAGCTGTGCCAGTCACTTGGAATTAAGAATGTAGTTGAGGTAAATGCATTTGACCTTGAAGCTTTGGAAAAGATTGTTAAGGAAGAAGTTGCGAAGGATGAGGTATCTGTTATTATAACCAAGTCGCCATGCGTACTTTTAAAGGGAAATGTATTTCCTAATGTATGTAAGCCTATTCCTGAGAAATGTAAAAAATGCGGAATGTGCTTAAAACCGGGATGTCCTGCACTTACTAAGCTGGAGGACGGAACGATAGCGATAGATACGACTATGTGCAATGGATGTGGACTTTGCAAATCACTTTGTAAATTTGATGCAATTGAAACTTGTGAGAGATAGGAGGAAGTACCGGTGGAAACTAAGAATATAATGATAGTAGGTGTTGGTGGACAGGGTACTTTGCTTACCAGCCGTATACTTGGTGGAATAACTGTTGATGCAGGCTACGATGTAAAGCTTTCAGAGGTTCATGGTATGGCACAGAGAGGTGGAAGTGTTGTTACATTTGTAAGATATGGAGATACCGTTGCAGAACCTATTGTTGAGGAGGGGCAGGCAGATGTGCTGATTGCATTTGAAAGACTTGAGGCTATGAGATATGCACATTTTCTTAAACCAGACGGGGTTATTGTTGTAAATGACTGGCGTATCGATCCTATAACTGTTGTAACGGGTGCATCAAAATATCCCGACAACATCATTGGTGAGCTTGAAAAGTCTCATACCGTATACTCTATAAATGCAATGGAGGAAGCTGAAAAGCTGGGAAATGTAAAAGCATTTAATGTTATTGTACTGGGACTTGCGGCAAGACATATGGATTTCCTTGAGGAGGCATGGCTTAAGGTCATCGAAAACACAGTTCCTCCCAAGACTGTGGATATAAATAAAAAAGCATTTTTACTTGGATATAAAGACAATAACTAACAAATGGAATGTTCTGTAAGGAGTGTAAGAAAAATGATAATAGATTTTCACACACATGTTTTTCCTGAGAAAATGGTAGAAGCAGCAGTCAAATCTTTGGAAAAAAAGTCAGGCGTTCCAGCAAATACAAATGGATGTATAGATGGTTTGCTTGCATCTATGCAGGAAGCTGGAGTGGACCGTTCCGTTATACTTCCGGTTGTTACCGCACCAAAGCAGTTTTCAGGAATAAACAGATTTGCGGCATCAATTAATGAAGAATACCCTGACAGGCTAACGTCTTTTGGGGGGATTCATCCGGATAGTGAAGACTACAAAGAGCAATTAAGGTTTTTAAAGGAATCAGGTTTCTTAGGAATAAAGTTACACCCTGATTATCAGGGCGTTGAATTTAATGATATACGATATAAAAGAATCGTAAGCTATGCTTCAGAGCTTGGTATGATTATTCAGGTACATGCAGGAGTTGACATAGGACTTCCTGATCCGGTTCATTGTACACCTGCCATGTCTCTTGAGGTGATTCGTGAGACAGAGGCAGACAAGCTTGTGCTTGCTCATTTTGGTGGCTGGAAGCTGTGGGATGAGGTAGAAGAGCTTCTCGTAGGACAAAAGGTATATTTTGATACTTCATTTATACAGGATTATATAGATAAGTCCCAGTTTGAACGTATCGTTATGGCTCATGGAGCTGACAGGGTTCTATTTGCCACGGATAGTCCATGGTCAGGACAAAAGGCATCTATTGATTGGATAAAGTCATGTGACTTTGATGAGAATGTAAAAGAAAAAATATTCCACATTAATGCGGAGAAGCTTTTGCAGCTGTAATATATGTGAGACTGTTATCATTAAGAATATTTATATCATAATAACGAAAATACGCTTTCGCTCGTCTCCGACGTAACGGTACTAAGGTGCCAAAGTACGTCACCTAAGTACCGACGTCTTCAAACGATTTTTTTATATTATGATATAAATATTCTTAGTGCAACAGCCTTGTGATATACAGTTACAACAAGAGGGAACTATGCACACCTTGCTTTAACGCGTTAAACCGTAGCGGTGTAAAGTGAAACATTTAAAACGTATATAAATTGACATGGCAAAATTTATAAATGGCATGTCATTATATAGAACATAATTGCAGGAAAACCTGCGGAAAGAGGAGAGAAATGGTAGTAAAAGTATTAATGCTAATTGTGTTTTTCTCAGTTATGATTGCGGTAGGCATTTACTGTAGAAAACACGCAACAGATGTAAACGGCTTTGTTCTTGGAGGAAGAAGCGTAGGTCCCTGGCTTACGGCATTTGCTTACGGAACATCATATTTTTCAGCCGTAATATTTGTCGGATATGCAGGACAGTTTGGTTGGAAGTTCGGTATTGCTTCCACATGGATAGGTATAGGAAATGCATTTATAGGCTCGCTTCTTGCATGGGCTGTACTCGCAAGAAGAACGAGAATTATGACACAGAAGCTTGACAGTAAAACAATGCCTGAGTTTTTTGGAACAAGATTTGATTCCACAATGCTTAAGGTTGTAGCTTCCATTATTGTGTTTATTTTCCTTATTCCATATACTGCATCGCTTTACAATGGTCTTTCAAGACTTTTCGGTATGGCGTTTAATCTTGACTATACGGTATGTATTGTTGTAATGGCAGTGCTTACGGGTATATATGTTATAGCCGGCGGCTATATGGCAACCGCCATAAATGACTTTATTCAGGGTATGATTATGCTCATAGGAATTGTTGCTGTCATTGCGTCAGTACTTAGCTCAAACGGCGGATTTTTAGAGTCGTTAAAGAGCCTTGCACAGGTTAATGATGCAGCCGTATCCGAAACACCGGGTGTATTTGCCTCCTTCTTTGGACCTGACCCATTTAGCCTGCTTTGTGTAGTTATACTTACTTCGCTTGGTACATGGGGACTTCCTCAGATGGTGCAGAAATTCTACGCAATAAAGGATGAAAAGGCAGTAGAAAAGGGAACGGTTATCTCAACATTTTTTGCGTTCGTTGTTGCAGGAGGATGTTATTTCTTAGGCGGATTTGGACGTCTTTATGACATAGATGTTGCTTCTGTTGGCTTTGATGCAATTATTCCTGCAATGATAGAAAAGCTTTCACCATTCCTTATTGCTGTGGTAGTTGTGCTTGTACTTTCAGCTTCAATGTCAACCCTTTCATCACTTGTACTTGCCTCAAGCTCAACGCTTACAATCGACCTTATAAAGGGAGCAATTGTCAAGAACCTTGAGGAGAAAAAGCAGGTGCTTGTAATGAGGGCATTTATCGTTGTATTTATTGCCATATCAGCAATTATTGCCGTGATTCAGTACAAGAATAACGTTACGTTTATCGCACAGCTTATGGGCGTTTCATGGGGAGCTCTTGCAGGAGCATTCCTTGCACCGTTCATTTACAGCCTGTATTGGAAGGGTGTTACAAAGATTTCCGTTATCGTAAACTTTATATTCGGTTCGGGAATTATGATTGCAAATATGCTTTTCAGGGCTTCATTCCCAACACTTCTCCAATCACCAATTAACTGTGGAGCATTTGCAATGATTGCAGGACTTATCATTGTTCCTGTTGTAAGTTTTATTACTCCAAAGCCGGATAAGGAAAAGGTTGCAGAAATGTTTAAGCCGTATGAGACTTCAGAAAATTAATTAAAATAAAAAGGGTATGCCGTATAGGGGATATATAGCCCCTGTGGCATACCCTTTTTTATTTTTCAGTAACGCTACAGTTAGAATATTTACAAGTGACAAGCTAGTGACAAAATCACATAAAAATGCTAGTATAATAAAGACTTTTGAAAATTAAATTTTTAATCTAATTTTAATCTAACTAACATTTTAGATTAATACTTGCAGAGTATTATAAACACCATAAGGAACACAAATGTTAATGATTAAAATTAGAAAGGATGTATGTAACATGGATAATTTTGAAAAGGTTGAAAAAATCAGAGAGAAGACAGGAGTTTCCTATCAGGAAGCAAAGGAGGCACTTGAGGCAACAGGATATGACATGCTTGATGCCATGGTTTATTTAGAAAAGCTTGGCAAGGTGCCTGCACCTGATATGAATAGCTTTAAAACAGACGGACGTATTGTTAATTCATCTGAGTTTGACAAAGCACAGGAGACATATGAAAGCGCATGCAAAAAAAGCACATTTGGAGATGTGTGTGCAAAGTTTTTTAACTGGTTTAAAAAGATTGTTAAGAAGGGCTGCGATACTACATTTGTCGTAGACAGAAATGACGAAAATGTATTTAAGATGCCTGTAATTGTACTTGTGTGTGCACTTATATTTTTATTACCGGTAACCGCAATATTACTTATAGTAGGAATGTTTTGTGATTGCAGGTATTCATTTATCGGCTTTGAGTCAACATCTGTTGATATAAATGAAATGTGCAGCAAGGCATCTGATGCATGTATGGATTTAAAGAACGATTTAACAAATAAGCAGGAGGACTAAAATTGGCAAGGATACTTATCGTAGAGG
Source organism: uncultured Lachnospiraceae bacterium (assembly GCA_947173945.1). Lineage (GTDB taxonomy): Bacteria > Bacillota > Clostridia > Lachnospirales > Lachnospiraceae > Coprococcus_C. The sequence goes on along the minus strand of CAMWGV010000007.1, from coordinate 47,054 downwards.
ATGAAGCAAAAATAGCCAGATTTGTGGAGCTGGAGCTTAAACATGAGGGTAATGAGGTGGTTAAGGCTGCGGATGGCAGAATTGGACTTGACATGGCTCTCGAACAGGATTTTGACCTTATACTTTTAGATGTTATGTTGCCGCAGCTAAATGGTTTAGAGGTTTTAAGAAGGTTACGCCAAAGAAAGGACACACCGGTTATAATGCTCACCGCAAGAGATGCGGTTATGGATAAAGTATCAGGACTCGATGCAGGTGCAGATGATTATATTACAAAACCATTTGCCATAGAGGAACTGCTTGCACGTATAAGGGTGGCACTGAAAAAACATGGTGGCACCCTGCAGGCGGCAACAAATCGTATGGAGATAAATGGTGTAATACTCGACGAGGACAGACATGAGGTGACTGTAAATGGCGAGCCGGTAGAGCTTACTCACAGGGAATTTGAGCTGCTTTATGTTCTGATGAAAAATAAAAATATAGTTATGGACAGGGAGAAACTGATGAACACTGTCTGTGGATATGATTATGTCGGTGAAACAAATATAATTGACGTATATGTAAGATATATAAGAACCAAAATAGATGACAGATTCGGTTTAAAGCTTATAACTACGGTTCGTGGTGTAGGATATGTTATAAGGGAAAATTAATTATGAATGAAAATAAGAAGATGACCTCAATTGCCCGAAAAATTAATATGGCATTCTGGCTTAAACGTCTGGGGGATGTGCTTGCAGTAAATCTGCTGCTTGTCTGCATTGCCACAGGCTTTTTTTTCTATGACGCAGAAGAGAGTATTCCAAAAGATAAAAACGTTTTTCATAGAGAGATTCAAAAAGAAAAGAGTTCCGGAGACATTGAATATGTAATAACGCTTGCTGATAAAACAACGCTTCGGTGGAGTATTTTTGACTATGCAGAACAGCTTAGGATTCCAGCGTATATACTTCTTACAATGGAGGGCATACACCTTTTTTTTGCATTGTTTAACACCCGGATTATAAGAAAGCAGATGAGACCTTTAAATGACCTTGCAGTTGCTGCACAACAGATCAGCTATGCCGCATATGATACGTCCAAGTTTGAAAGTCTCGAACAGGCTATTGCAAATGCACATGCAGATTCACCTGATGTGCATATATCTACCGGTGATAAAGATTTGCAGAGCATAGAAATTGCACTGAATAATCTGCTGCTGAAAATGAAGGAAAGTGAACGGCAGCAGGCAAGGTTTGTATCGGATGCATCCCATGAATTGCGTACACCTATTTCTGTTATTCAGGGATATGTAAATATGCTTGACCGCTGGGGCAAGGATGATGAGGAGGTTTTAACTGAATCCATTGAGGCATTGAAAAATGAGTCAGAGCACATGAAAGAGCTGATAGAGCAATTGTTGTTCCTTGCCAGAGGGGACAGTGGAAGAAACTCGCTGCATGTTTCAGAGTTTGATTTGAGTGAGGTTATGAAAGAGGTGTGGGAGGAGTCCTGCATGATAGATAATAAGCATGAGTATAAGCTTTCGGTTATGGATCATGAGGTCTCCGATGGTGAACAGGATTTTGGTGACACACTTAAAATGTCAGGTGACATGGCAATGATAAAACAATCTGTGCGTATTTTTGTTCAGAATGCAGCAAAGTATTCCGAGAAGGGAAGCTGCGTCAGCTTAGGGGTTAAAAAAGCTGAAAATGTCTTGAGCTATATTGTTCAGGATGATGGAGTGGGAATGAATTCCGCTGACGTTGTTCATATTTTTGAGAGATTCTTCCGTTCGGATGAAGCACGGAATAGTGAAACGGGAGGCTCAGGACTGGGTCTTTCTATAGCAAAATGGATTATTGACGCTCACGATGGCACGATAGATGTTTTGTCCCGTCCCGATATAGGCACAAGATTTACCGTAAGCTTTCCATTGTAAAAATTAAAGCTTTCACATATAAAAAGAATGGAAATTATGGAATGACAATATTTGTTTTAAATGGACACAAGGAGGATATACACTGTGTTTATACTGTAAGTACAGAACAAAGTGAAAAGGGGGATGTGTCTATGAAATTTACAATTTTGCCTGACATGGAAGCAAAAAGAGAAAATGCCAAGCAAAGGAAAAAAGCTCGCAGAAGAAGAAAATTTTTGAGACAGGAAAAGAGAAGAAGAAAATACTTATCAAAGCACGAAACATTTATAACACTGTTTTTGAAGAGATGGCTGGTGTTTCTTGTTATAGGTGCATTGGTGTGTGCGACAGGGACTAAGGTTGTTGAAAGAAGTGCACATGAAGCAGCCAGAAAAGAATATGAACTGTGGGTAAAGGGAATTGCAAATAGTGCCAATACAGCGATAGCGTATATAGAGACACAAAAAGGTGACTTGGGTGATGAGGAAAAACTGGCTATATTCCGTAACATAATGAAGGCAGCTATGCTTAATGGTAATTATTCGGACTTGTATGACTTTTCTGCTACAATGTACGATATAACACCAAGAGAAAACGGGGAAAAACCGCATGCACCTGATGTTGTATGTGACTCTCGCAAGGAATTTATTATGGTGCTGGATGAGTATAACGGTATGAACTATACCGATAAAATTACCACATATCATAGTTGTCCAGCGGAAATATTCGGTGATTTGGCAGATAAAATTACACAAAAGGATGCGGAAGGTTTTCACATCCAAAGAATAATAGAACGACTTCCGGATAGATATATAGATTTTGTTTACTCGAAATCGTCACACTGGATATGGGGAATGGATGATTATTATATAAAGGGAAGCGAATTCAGACCGGGAGTTGTTTGGGAAGCACGTACAAATAAAGATAATTTTAGGATACTTGATACAATAAAGACCTATGACCTTACTCCTGACAACGTAAGCGGTTGGACACACATAGTCAAAGGAGAAGAGAAAGAAAAAAGATATTCAGCTGAGTATGAGTATCCGCAGCATTTTTATACGCTTTATACAGGGGGGACCAAGGAAGGCAGCAGGGCTGACCAACAGACTGGCTATTGCAGGGTAGTTAAACATAGAAATGGTACAACCGGTATTGAGAGTGGGATTGGCTATATAGAGGATGATAATAGAACAAAGTTAGTGATAGATATGGTTAGAATTCCCACGATACGTTGGGAAAGTTTGGGAAAAGAATATACTGTTATTACAGAAGGTTACTATGATTTCTATGCCCGTCACATGAAAACCTGCATTAAAGTGTATTGGGTAATTGGATTTGTAATGACTGCACTTGCCCTGTTTATATCATGGTTAAGATGGCTTCGTGTAAAGGTACAGCTTGATACGGAGCGTTACAGACAAAGCATTACAGATGCAATGGCACATGACCTCAAAAGTCCTTTGATGGCAATTTCAGGGTATGCTGAAAATCTTAAGGATAATGTTCACACGGATAAAAGAGATTATTATGCTGATGCAATTGCCCAAAATGTATTGTACATGAACGATATTATAGAACATATTCTAGAGCTCTCCAAAACAGAAACAAGAGAAATTAAACTTAATAAGGAGGCACTTGAGCTTGAAACACTTGTAGATGAAATAATCCGTAAATACACAATGACAATTGACGCAAAGGGGCTTAATGTGGATGTTCAGGGTGACATTAAGATTAATGCAGACAGACAGCTTATTACACAGGCAATCGATAATCTGATATCCAATGCGGTGAAATTTGCTATCGATAAAACGACAATCAGCATAGAGTGTGAAAAGAATCATCTGATTATAAAGAATAACTGCAAAGCTTTGGAAAATAAAGATATGGATGCATCAGACTTGCTGAAACCTTTTGTTAAGGGAGATTCAAGCAGAAGCAACAAGTCGGGCAGCGGAATCGGACTTACAATAGCAAAAAATATATTTGATTTACACGGCTATACCATGAAGCTGACCTCTACAGAAAATGAGTTTATCGTAAAGGTAAGCTTCTAGGATGCAAGCTAAGGTGTAGTGGGTTTGAGGTTAATCGGTATATATACTGATACTGCCCATGTCACAGGAAATCTCAATTTTTGAGACCCCTTTTTGATGGTAGTCTCTACCCTTATCATCACTATTTAATGATACGTCTCCCATGTCACAGGAAAGGTCAAAGCCGTAATCAATTGCTTCGCGGTTTTGACCTTTTGACATGAGCTTTAAGTCAGCACTGCCCATATCTAAATCGGCTTCCATACCGTCATATATTGCAGTGTCAGTGATGTCAAGATTGCCCATATCAAGGTCAAAATCGGCAGTATTTATGATGCAGTCCATAATAGTTATACTGCCCATGTCCAAAGATGAAGATATGCTTTTTATATTGCAGTTATCAATGGCAAGACTACCCATATCAAGGTCGAGATCCAATTCTTTTATATTGGCGCCGGTTATTTCTATGCTTCCCATATCAAGATCTGCCTTAAGCATTTTGAAATCCGCACCTTCCGGATAATAAATAGTTACATACTCTTTATGTTTATCATTTGTATTATGATTCAAACCAATATTTATGTGAAAATATGTGCGACTGCTGTCGTTAAAGGTAAGTGTATCGTTGTGTATAAAATAAGGCTCCGAAGAATCTGCGGTAATATCATATTCGATATAGTAATCATCAGCCGCAACAAAATTTACGTTAGCATATTGTACATCGATATCAATACTGCTAAAACTGTCAATCTTTGTTTTTTCCAGCGTGTAATGCGTTGCCGAGTCACCTAAAACAAGATGCTTTTGGGTTTTGTCCCAATAAATCGTACGTCCTGAAATTTTTACGAAAATAAAAAATCCAGTTATAACAACGGCAACGAGAGAACATAAAATGATTAATGTTATAATAAAGGGTTTAAATGAATGTTTTTTTCTATTTTTTTTAGGAAATTCATAATTCGCGGAGCTACCTTGATTAAGCTCTAAATCCAACAGGTTTTCAGCAAGCTCCTTTGGTGTCCCCAGCTTGGCAATAAGGTCTTCGCCGTCAGCTTCAAGACGGGCTGTGTACTCACTGTAAAAATCTAAAATTTTGGTCTTTCGCTCCTGTGGCAAAATCAAAAGATAGCTTCCAAACTCTGTTAAATATTTATCTCTGCTCATAATATAAATATTGCCTTTCTGATACAAGGGTTTTGAAATTGTTTCCTGAACAATTATATAAAATGACACACATTTTTACAAGCGGTATATTGTGATAAAAATGAAACAACTGCACAATTATTCTTGCATAAAGATGGAGCTTATAATAAAATAAAAGTGGTTTATTGTACTAATACTTTTAGGAGGACTATTATGAAAATAAAATCTTTGGCATCGGAGCTTAGTGCTACATCTTATCCGGGACGAGGCATCGTTATTGGAAGAACTCCAGATGGAAAAAAGGCGGCTATAGCATACTTTATTATGGGAAGAAGTGCCAACAGCAGAAACCGTGTATTTGTGGAATCAGGGGAGGGCATCAGGACAGAGGCATTTGACCCATCAAAGCTTGAGGATCCAAGTCTTATTATATATGCACCGGTCAGAGTACTTGGCAACAAGACAATTGTTACAAATGGTGACCAGACAGATACGATATATGAACTTATGGATAAGCAGTTTACATTTGAGCAGGCACTCAGGACAAGGGAATTTGAGCCGGATGCGCCAAACTATACTCCTAGAATCTCAGGAATTCTTCATCTGGATAACGGAGAGTACAATTATGCAATGTCCATATTAAAGAGCAACAACGGAAATCCGGATGCATGTAACAGATACACCTATGCATATTCTAAACCTGTGGCAGGAGAAGGACATTTTATACATACATACATGGGAGACGGAAATCCACTTCCTAGCTTTGAGGGAGAACCTGTACTCGTGGATATACCAAATGATATGAATGAGTTTGCTGATACGGTATGGAATAATCTGGATAACGACAATAAGGTATCATTATTTGTAAGGTACATAAATATCGAAGATGGAACTTATGAGTCAAAAATAATAAATAAGAACGTATAATAGAGGAAGGAAATAAAATGAACGAAATAGAATTAAAGTATGGATGTAATCCAAATCAGAAGCCATCGAGAGTTTATATGAAGGAAGGCGGACAGCTCCCTATTGAGATATTAAACGGAAAACCGGGCTATATAAATTTGTTGGATGCTTTTAATGGATGGCAGTTAGTCAGGGAACTAAAAAAGGCCACGGGACTTCCAGCGGCTACATCTTTTAAGCATGTGTCTCCTGCAGGTGCGGCAGTGGGACTTCCCCTTACGGAGATTGAGAAGAAAATTTACTGGGTGGATGACATGGGTGAACTGTCTCCCCTTGCAAATGCATATGCAAGAGCAAGAGGTGCAGACAGAATGTCTTCTTTCGGAGATTTTATTTCCCTTTCCGATATTTGTGATGTGGCAACAGCAAAGCTTATAAAGAGAGAGGTGTCTGATGGCGTTATTGCTCCGGGCTATGAGCCGGAGGCATTAAGCATACTTGCTGCAAAGAAAAAGGGAAACTACTGTGTTATTAAAATAGATGAGGCATATGTTCCTGCCGCAGTGGAAACGAAGGATGTATTTGGTGTCACGTTTGAGCAGGGAAGAAATGAGCTTGTTATAAATGATGAACTCTTTGCAAATATTGTGACAAAAAACAAAGACATGACCGAGCAGGCAAGAATTGACCTTGCAATTGCAATGATTACCCTTAAGTACACACAGTCAAATTCCGTGTGCTATGCAAAGGGAGGTCAGGCTATAGGTATCGGTGCAGGGCAGCAGTCAAGAATTCACTGTACAAGACTTGCAGGTCAGAAAGCTGATAACTGGTTTTTACGTCAGTCACCAAAGGTGCTGAATCTTCCGTTTAAGGAGGGCATTGGACGTGCAGACAGGGATAATACAATCGATGTGTATATGAGTGACGATTACATGGATGTTCTTGCAGATGGCACATGGGAAAAATTCTTTACGGAAAAACCAGATGTGTTTACGAGAGAGGAGAAACGTGCGTGGCTTGACAAAATGCAGGATGTTGCTCTTGGCTCAGATGCATTTTTCCCATTTGGCGACAATATAGAAAGAGCAGCAAAGAGTGGAGTAAAATATATAGCACAACCAGGTGGTTCCATACGTGACGACAATGTTATCGAGACGTGTGATAAATATGATATGGTAATGTGCTTTACGGGTATTCGCTTATTCCATCATTAATATCTTACGGGTTTTGGTTGATTTGAATGAGCTGACGTTCAAAGAGAAAGGAGGCGGACAAATGAAAAAATATAAAAAGGTTATTGCATATTTATTGGTTTTCTCTATGCTGGTTTGCAGTGCGTTTGTTACCAATCCAAATGTGGTGCATGCGACAGATAATGGAGCAAAAACACTATCGGATATAAGAGATTCAGCCGTTGATATTGAGCTTGATGACGAAAAAACGGCTTCTGTCAATATGTCTGCATCCTTTGATAGCATATATGTACCTGTAAGCAGTGATGCGGGTATGGAGGAATATGACAATATAGGACTTTATCATTTTACACTTGGGGCAAACGAGAGCTATAGGCTTAAGCTTTCTTATGGGGATGCCACATTAGCGAAGGATACGGAAGGTGCAGTGCTTTGTGTTTATCAGGGAAAGGGTGCGGATGCTCTCACTAAGCCATATATATGTGCAGGTGAACTTTCAAATGAGGGTGCCCAAAGTGAGTGTGTTGTTACAAATTCCAATGAAGATATAACGGACTGCTATTTAATGTATTCAGGTATCAATGAAGCAGTATGTGATATTGAGCCGGTTTTATCAGTCGAGAGTATGGAATATGGTACATTAATTGCCGGAGATAGTGTAAGTGGTTTGGTAAGCGATACAGTGTATAGCTATGTTGTGTCGCCGGAAAGTGGTTCGCGTACTGTAAAAACAGGGACGGGTGCATTGTTAAGGCTTGATATTCCTGAAAGAACAGATCTCATTATAGATGTAGGAGAAAAAAACAGCTTATATATTTATGATATAGATGCGCTGGGGAAAGGAACATATCAGGGGCTGAATATAAGCAGAGTATCGTTGGGAAGATATTCCATAGGTAATTGGCATGATGCCGAGATACCAGTATATATATGGATTGAAACAACTGCGGACACATATAATGTGACGGCTGAAATCGTAGAGGAAGTTGAACTTACAGGTGCAGAACCGCTTTATTATGTACTACGGCCTACGAAGATTGAAGATTTGGTTTACAATATCAAATACAGGGACAATTATGTTGAGGGAAATTACGCAGGAAATTATATAGAGGGACTTGCGTACACACTTACAGAGGGTACATATGGTTTTAATTTCTCTTATGAAGAAATAGGAGGAATGAGAGATGATCAGTTTAACAACAGTCATCTTTACATAATAAACCCAACGGACGGAAGCTATGAAATTGAAACTTTTGAGTCAAATAAGAAATCCTCGTACAGCCTTGTAGTTCCACATGGAGAAACGAGATATATAATATTTACACCGGGTGCAGAGGGTGATTACTATGGTGGAACATGGACTATGGAGCTTGGTGGTTTTGAGGATGCTTCAGGAGCATTTAATGTACCATCAAACCCTAAAGATGTTTATATCTATGGTTGGGATAATGAACTTGAAGAGTATCTGAAGTATTTTTATGAGGTATACCCTCAGTATAAGGAAAAGGTTCATTTTGTAAATCTGGATGTAAAGGGACAATCCGATAAATATAAGACACTACTGAATGATGCAGCCAAAGGCAGTGAAAAGCCGTCGATTATTGCTTCTGATTTGTCTATGATGGATGAGATGAAAGCTCTTATGGTGCCGGTAAGCAGTCTGGGTATTACTAAAAAAATGTACAATTCTTACTTGTACGAGGAACTGGTAGGCAGTGATGCGCAAGGTTTAAAGGGGCTGGCAGGAAGTGTACAGCCGGGATGCTTTATTTATAGAACTGATATAGCTGAGGAGATTTTGGGAACATCTGAGCCCGAGGAGGTTGAGAAGAAAATATCAGATTGGGAAAGCTTTCTTGTGACTGCATCGGATATGAAATCAGCAGGCTATTACATGACTTCCGGCTCAGACAGGCTCAATGAGCTGGCAAAGGGCTTTGATTCTGAGACGGATTATTACGGACAGCTTATTACAAATGGTTACGATACAGGAAGCTTACTGGGGTCAGATGATTGGAGAGATGATTTATCAGGCAATGTTTTTGGATTTTTTGGGTCTATTTCTATGCTGTCTGAGCTTGATTCAGAGGGCTCATATAAGGTGTGTACAGGACCGTTAAGCTTCAGCTTTGGTGGAACATATATAGGTGGAACAAGCGAAGCTGTGGGAAATCCTTTGGCAGGACTTGTGCTTTACACACTTTGCTGTGACCCATATGTTATGTATAAAATGGCTGATAACAGGGGTATGATTCCGAACAGTACGACGGTAATTGAAAAGCTAATAAAGGAAAATAAGCATGGTTTTACAGGTGATGAGTATGCGGGACTGGGTGGTCAGAATCCTCTTGAAATACTGGATAGTGCAGAGAAAAAAAGAGGGGAAGGTATAGGACCTTATAATATAAGCTATATGCTTAATTCAGGAAAGAACAATCCGTCTAATCCGGCATCCTACAGTAGGTATACAGGTGATATTACGTTGTATGCACCGTCGAGAGCAGGGTATACATTTGCAGGCTGGTATACAGATGCTGCATTTACTACAAAAATAACAAAGATACCGAAAGGAAATTCCGGTGAGGTTAAGCTTTATGCAAAATGGACGGCAAACAAGTACACCATACAGTTTCTTCCAAATGGTGCGACCAAAGGGACTATGAAGAAAATCAGTGCCACATATGATGTGAGTAAAACCCTTAGCAGTAATGCATTTAAGAGGACAGGATATACATTTGCAGGCTGGAACACAAGGTCAGACGGGAAAGGGAAAAACTACAAAAATAAGGCAGCGGTAAAAAATCTTACAACCTCCGCTAACGGAACGGTTAAGCTTTATGCAACATGGAAGGCTACAAAGTATACAGTTAAATATTACCTGAGAGGTGGTAAAAACAATAGCAAAAATCCTAAGAGCTACTATGTGACAACAGCTACCAGGACGTTGAAAAAGCCAACGAGAACGGGATATACATTTGTTGGCTGGTACAGCGATGCAAAGTATACGAAGAAGGTTAAAAGCATAAAGAAAGGAAGCACTGGAAACAAGAAGCTTTATGCAAAATGGAGACCAAATAAATACAAAATTGTATTTAAAGGAAATGGGGCAACAAGCGGAAAAATGACCTCACTTCTTTCAAGAAAGTATGGAACAGTATATCGGTTGCCGGCAAATAAATTTGTACGTGATGGATATACCTTTATTGGTTGGAGCTTAAAGCCACGAGCAAAGAAAATATACAAAAATAAGGCGAAAATAAAGAATCTGTCTGCGAAGTCAGGCGGAACAGTAACACTATATGCACGGTGGAAGAAAAAATAAATTTTTTAACTATTAAATTATATTAATCAAATGACGATATAGAATATGAGGTGTTGTCTCGCCTGCTATGGAAAGCAGGCGAACCACCTTGGGTGAATGGATTTGCCCGTAACTGATGTGTGCTATGCACGGGAATTATGGTTAGAAAGGATGCGATACCATGATTATTAATTCAAGTACTGTAGCTATGTCCTCAAGCAGGAGCTACAGCAGTATCAGGCAGGAGGAGCAGGTCTCTGTCCAGGAGAGAAACGATGCTGCTTCTGTTACGCTCAAAATTTCCCAAGAATCCAAAAATATGATGGAACAAATCAAGGCTTACAAGGAAAACCAGAAGAAAACAGAGCAGGAGAAACAAAAACGTCAAATTGATAATTTAAAGGACGGCGCCCGCAGGCATGTCGGCGGTGCGGATGGAGTAAATGGTCAGTTTGAAGTGAGAGAGGACCCTAAGCTTCAATTGCTCAGAAATCTTTTAGAATCCTTCCGGAAAGCCTTTGGACGTGGCAAATACGTCAAAAATAATAGTTTTGAATATCTTGAGAAATCACTGAGAGCATCATCAAGAACATCGGAGTTTATGGGAAGCCTGTCATTAAATGGCGGAGAAGTTGTTGACATAGGAAGCGGAACAGGCGGAAGCCGTTCAGTAAGCAAATTGTCTACAATGACCCGTACAACAGTTACCTCGGGCTTTTTTGCAGAGACAGAGCATACAGCCTATGAGGCAAAGGGCATTGCAAAAACTGCTGACGGCAGGGAAATAAACTTTGGTGTAACAGTGGAGATGTCACGAGGCTTTTGCCAGCGTTATGAAACGCTTACACAGGAGACGCTTACTCTTTGCGACCCTCTTGTTATCAATCTTGACAGTAACACTGCAACTGTATCAGACATGAAATTTCTGTTTGACCTGGACGCAGACGGAAAGGAAGAAGAAATGTCTTTTGCAGGAAAGGGAAGCGGATTTATCGCTTTGGACAGGAATGGCGACGGAAAGATAAACGATGGTTCGGAGCTGTTTGGTACAAAGAGCGGAGATGGCTTCGCCGACCTTGCCGCCTATGATGAGGACGGCAATGGCTGGATTGATGAAGCGGACAGTATTTATAAGGATCTCAGGGTATGGACCAAGGATGAAAACGGAAACGATATCCTGATGGATCTGAAATCTGCAGATGTAGGAGCGCTATATCTGGGAAATGCCTCCACAGAGTTTTCACTTAATGATATGGAGACAAACAAGACAAACGGAGTCATCAGAAGCACGGGCGTTTACCTTAAGGAAAGCGGCGGTGTTGGCACGATGCAGCATGTTGATTTGGCTGTTTAGCTAAAAAACACCGTTTAATAGTGGAATACCCATTAAAAGTTTTTAGCCCGAAAGCGGTTTGGATGAATCGTTTTCGGGCTTGTTTCTGATAGTGTATTACTTGTATAAATCAGAATTTATAGTATTTCTTCATCTGTCATCAAGAAACACGAAATAAAAATCTTCATCAGACTTGATTTTGAAATTCTCAATATGATAATGTCTGGTTGTAGTCTGTATATAAGAACTGGAGGAACTGGAGAATTTTGTTTCTTCTTCACTTCGTCTGCATATTGCAAAACGCGTATAATAGCCGTAGTTTTTGATTTTGTCAGTCGGGAAATATATATAAACAGTGCAGTCCTTATTGGAGCTTACGGAAAAAGCATCAGATGCAATTTCCGCATTAGATGAACCATGTCCATCCCAATTGTATGGGTAATCGGGAGTAATTTTACTGATACTCACATCCGATAGATTTCCGTCCTTTACATAGTAGTAAAAATAATCATATTCTCCGATTTCATAGCTCTGCATTGTTCCGCCCGAATTGGTCAGAGTATAGCAACAGTCCACATAAAGCGCATTTTCTGGTCCGGTATCCAGCGAACCGAGTGTCTGATCGGCTTCCGAACGGTAAGAAATGAACGATACAGTGTCACAATCCCCAACGCAGAACTTATCAAATAAATGTGTATCCTGCAATGCCGAAAAATCAGTATTAACATAGCAGACGGTAATACTGCATGATGATGCCGACAGCAAAACATCAGCTGCATTCGTGCCGTCAAAATACTCATGGTGCATATTTTTGCATTCAGCCTCGATCGGGTCATATCCAGTGGAAACCTCACTTGAAGATATGAAAATGGAAGAAACTCCCGGAATCAGCGATTCACATTCCTCCCAAACTGCCGCTTGTAAATCTTCTGCCTGATAGTTATCATATCCATCAGTATTAGAAGAACTGCCATCAATGTAAACGCCGAAATTCCTGCCATTGTGATTCATTCTCACAAATACAGTTGTCAGAGGAGAAGCACTTAAAATACCTTGTTTATATTCAAGCTCAGCGTCCGTGATTTCTGCTTCAAATCCGTATTTCTGCATTATATAATTTCGGGCATTTTCCTTAGCAGTTTCAATATGCTGCGAATTCAATTTTTTCTGCTCTTTACTTTCCCGGATACAGGAAGTGAGTGAAAATGTCATGAGTACACAGCCTAAGACAGCTATTAGTTTTTTTACATTCATATATTGTCTCCTCAAAAGATAAAAATTGTATTCAGTCAAAAATATAGCTCCGGCAAACGAAAAAATCTATTAAAAGATAGGAATTTATCTTACTAAAAATTATAGCACAATCACAACAATATGTTAATAGTTAACGCTATAGTGCTTCCGACCGTAAGATCAGAAGTACTATAGCTCGAGTTTTTTATGAGCGCTGCGCTAATGAAAACGGTTTGTTGACACTTTAAGGCTTGCGACATATAATTGACGCAGGCCTTTTTGTTGTTACGATATAATATTCTTAGTGCAACAGCCATATAAGGCAGGTAAATATTTCATAAATTAATTTGGAGAGAGAAAATGAAAATACAGGAAATGCAGGATGAGATACGACGATTAAAAAAGGAACAGGATGTGTGCATACTTGTGCATGCGTATCAGAGTCATGACCTTTGGGAAATTGCAGATTACATAGGGGATTCATTTGGGCTTGCTGAGCAGGCGGTAAATGCACCGCAGAAAAATATTATTATGTGCGGTGTGAGATTTATGGCAGAGACAGTTAAGCTGTTATCACCGGATAAAAATGTGATATTGCCGAAAAGTGGTGCCGGCTGTCCTATGGCAGAGCAGTTTAGCGTTGCGGACATAGAAAGACTCAAGGAAGAAAATCCGGGATACAGCGTTGTGGCATATATCAATACAACTGCAAGCCTTAAGACCGTGTGTGATGTATGTGTCACATCCGCATCGGCAGTTAAAATTGTAAGGGCAATGGATGCAGACAAAATAATATTTATACCTGATTGTAACTTAGGGGATTGGGTAAGCAAGCAGGTTCCTGAAAAGGAGATAAAGGTATTACAGGGCGGTTGCCCGAGACATGCGGCAGTAACGGTGGAAGATGTGAAGAGAGCAAAAAATGAGCATCCCGATGCACTTCTCCTTGTACATCCTGAGTGCAAGCCGGAGGTTGTGGGCAGGGCAGATTATATAGGCAGCACAACAGGCATTATGAGCTATGCAAAGGAAAGTGAAGCAAAAGAATTTATTATCGGCACAGAAAACAGCATAGTACAGCATTTGCAGTTTGAACAGCCTGACAAGCAGTTTTATGAGTTGTCCAGGGATTTAATATGTAATGATATGAGGCTTACAACACTGGGAGATGTGTATAAGTGTCTTACGGACAACACAGGAGAACGGATTTCTCTGCCTGATGATGTGATGGAAAAGGCAAAAATATGCATAGATGAAATGCTGAGATTAGGATAAAATTGTAACATTACTTTGTGTTGAAAAATGATATATTTTGGAGTAATATAGGTTGATAAGATAAGGTATTATGGTTTTAAAGGATGTGTCAAGTTTTCTATGAAAATCTGACATGTAGCATCAGCTCTTTGCTGAAAGTAAATTATAAATGGGCTGATGTTCATAATGAAGGAGAGAGTACATATTATGAAAAATCCGTTTGATAAGAGAAGTCAGGGATTTAACATTATAATAGTTGGATGTGGCAAGGTCGGAGTGACGCTTGTGGAAAAGCTGAGGCAGGCAAACCACGATATAACTATAATAGACCAGAATGCGGAGGTCGTACAGAAGGTTACAAACACATATGACGTCATGGGTATAACGGGGAATGGCTCCAGCTACAAGGTGCAGCTTGAAGCTGGCATTGATAAAGCACATTTAATTATTGCGGTGACTGAGTCAGATGAGTTGAATCTTTTGTGTTGTACAATTGCAAAAAAGGTCAGCAGGTGTGTTGCTGTTGCAAGGGTGAGAAATCCGGATTACAGTGAGGAATTAAGCTATCTGCGTGATCAGCTTGGTATATCTCTTATTATCAATCCGGAGCTTGAGATTGCAAAAGAAATGGCAAGATTACTGCGTCTCCCTACAGCTTTGGATATTAACTCGTTTGCAAAAGGCCATGCAGAGCTTGTGAAATTCAGAATTCCGGAAAACAGCATTTTGCATGACCGTAAAATAGCAAATATAAATAAAGATTTCAAAAGTGATATACTGATTTGTGGTGTTGAACGGGGAGAAAACCTTGTTATACCGGATGGAAATTATACACTTGAAGAAAAGGATGTAGTTTCGTTTATTGCTACGCCGAAAAATACCCAGATGTTTTTTAAGCAGATTGGTGTCGAGACACATCAGGTAAGGAACTGTATGATAATCGGTGGTGGTAAAACTTCGTATTATCTTGCAAAACAGCTTACTGACATGAATATAGATGTAAAGATAATAGAATCAAATCCGAAAAGATGTGAGGAGCTGTCAGTTCTTCTTCCCAAAGCACTTGTCATATATGGTGATGGTGGTGATGTGGAGCTTCTGAAAGAGGAAGGCATTATGAAGACAGAAGCCTTTGTACCACTTACCGGTATTGATGAAGAAAATATACTTCTCACACTGTTTGCAAAGCGGATATCCAATACAAAGGTTATTACAAAAATAAACAGAACAACCTTTACTGATGTAATTGAAAATCTGGATATGGGAAGTGTTATTTATCCTAGATATATGACGTCAGAAAATATTCTGGGCTATGTCAGGGCTATGAAAAATTCCATAGGTAGCAGTAACATAGAAACCCTTTACAATATATTCGACAATCGGGCGGAAGCACTGGAGTTTTTGGTTGAGGACAGTTCTCCTGTTGTTGGAAGACAGATTATGGACCTTCCACTTAAAGAGGAGCTTTTATTAGCATGTCTTAGCAGAAATGGTAAAGTAATTATTCCACGAGGCAGCGATGTCATAAAGGGTGGAGACCGGGTTGTAATAATCACAAAGCAGACAGGCTTTTATGATATAGCAGATATTTTGAAATAAGATATACAGAGGTTTAACATGAACTACGCAATTGTTGTATATATTTTAGGATGGATAATGAATTTTGAGGCGGCATTTATGACAATGCCATGTCTCGTTGCAGCAATAAAGGGTGAAACCCAGGGGCTTGCATTTCTCTGGGTTATGCTTGCCTGTGTTCTGGTCGGTGGGCTTACGGTAATGCGTAAGCCTAAAAATATGACGTTCTATGTGAAAGAAGGGTTTGTGACTGTCGCATTAAGCTGGATACTTATGTCTGTTATAGGATGCCTTCCATTTGTACTAAATGGAGATATACCAAATTTTGTTGATGCACTTTTTGAGACAATATCAGGATTTACAACTACAGGGTCAAGTATATTGAATAATATTGAAGGTCTGTCGAGATGCAGCTTGTTTTGGCGCAGCTTTACCCATTGGATTGGAGGAATGGGAGTTCTTGTGTTTATACTTGCCATTTTACCACTTACAGGAGGCTCCAATATGAACCTTATGAAGGCTGAAAGTCCGGGGCCATCTGTGGGAAAGCTGGTGCCTAAGGTAAGGCAGACCGCTATTTATCTGTATGGCATTTATATTGTGCTTACAATCGTTGAGGTCATATTTTTACTTGCCGGAAAAATGAGGTTTTTTGAGGCTGTGACCACAGCTATGTCAACTGCCGGAACAGGAGGCTTTGCGATAAGGAATGACAGCCTTATAAGTGCAAGTCCATATATACAGTGGGTAGTTACCGTTTTTATGATACTGTTCGGAGTTAATTTCAGTGTATATTTTCTTATATTTATGAAGAAATTCGGAATGGCAATAAAGCATGAGGAGGCAAGAACATATCTGCTTATTATGTTGACATCAATTGTTATAATTTTTGTTAATGTAAGGGACTTGTGGGAGTCTGCGGCAGATGCAATAAGGCACGTGTCATTTCAGGTGGCATCGGTTATGACTACAACCGGATTTTGTACTGCAGATTTTGATCTATGGCCACATACATCACAGACAATTCTCATATTGATTATGTTCATTGGTGCATGTGCAGGAAGTACAGGCGGAGGAATTAAGGTTTCAAGAATTATAATTCTATGTAAAACGGTTGGAAAAGAAATTGTATCATATATACATCCGAGAAGTGTTAAAAAGGTAAAGATGGAGGGCAAGGTTGTAGAACATGAGATTTTACGTGCAACAAATGTATACTTTATAACCTTTACAATGCTTTTTGCATTGTCTGTATTTTTACTTTCCTTTGATGGTAAGAGTCTTGTTACAAACTTTACCGCAGTTGTTGCGTCCATAAATAATATTGGACCTGGACTTGAGGCAGTGGGGCCTACACAGAATTTTGCAGGCTTTAGTGTGTTTTCCAAGTTTGTTTTGATGTTTGATATGCTGGCAGGAAGGCTTGAGTTATTTCCACTGTTGCTTTTATTTAGTCCATCGATTTGGATAAAGGGAAAAAATGTTTAAAATGGATTATCCGGAGGATAGTTGAATGAAGTTTCCGTTTACACCTGAGGGTTCTGGTACAATAAAAAGGGGATTTGATTTCCTGAAAAATAATGGTCTGGGCAATGTTATATCAAATGTAAAATATAAAATGTCCGGCTCTAATACTGCGTATAATAATTGGTACAAGAGTGTACATGAAGCCGATGAGGAGGAACTTGCAGTTCAGAAAAAGCATAGCTTCGCTTATGAGCCATTTATAAGTATTATTGTACCTGTATATATGACCCCTGAGTTTTATCTTCGTTCTATGATAGAGTCGGTTCAGGCTCAAACCTACGAAAAATGGCAGTTATGTATTGTTGATGTAAGTCAGGCTGATATGGATGATGGTGTGGATGAAATGCGGTTTACGGCCTATGAGCGTACATACAGTATGGAAACAGAAAAGATAGTAGCGCAGTATGCGAATTTAGATAACAGAATCAGCTACAAGCTGTTGGAGCATGACATGGGTACAAGTGAAAATGCCAATGTGGCGATAAGAATGGCAGTAGGGGATTATGTGACAGTTATAGGTCAAAACGATTTAATTGCTGAGGATGCCTTGTATCATGTGGCAGGCGCCATAAATGAAAAAAGGTATGATGTGGTTTATTCCGATGAGGATAGGGTATCAACGGACGGAACGAAGCATCAGGACCCCATTTTTAAACCGGATTTCAGCATAGATTTGCTCAGAAGCCTCAATTATATGCAACATCTTTTTGTTGTGAAACGTGTCATTGCAATGGAGTGTGGCGGATTCAGAACCGGATATGAGGGCGCATGGCTTTATGATTTTATTTTGCGTTGTTGTGAAAGGGCAAAGAGTATAAAGCATATACCGCGTGTACTGTATCATTGGAGAGTTGACGGCAAAACCACAGAGGATGCAGACAGGCGTGAGGTTATAAATGAAACAGGAAGAAAAGCGGTGTCATCGCATATAAAAAGATGCCAGTATTATGCCACAGTAGCGAAAACAGAGATTGAAGGCATGTACAAGGTATCCTATGAAACACCGGGAAATCCATTGGTGTCAATCGTAATTCCGGGGGAGGCCTCTCCTGAACTTATGGAGAAATGCTTAAAGCCTTTGTATGAATTCAGCAGATACAGTAATTTTGAGCTTATTATAATAGACTGCTATGGTGATAATCAGGAAATGATTAAATTTTATCAGCGTATACAAAGAAAGCGTAGGAATATAAGAGTCATTGCAAAGACA
The DNA here is from genome assembly GCA_947173945.1 of uncultured Lachnospiraceae bacterium. Lineage (GTDB taxonomy): Bacteria > Bacillota > Clostridia > Lachnospirales > Lachnospiraceae > Coprococcus_C. The sequence goes on along the minus strand of CAMWGV010000007.1, from coordinate 28,431 downwards.
GAGTTTAAAACTTTAGGTGAAGTCAGGAACTATGGAGCAGGACTGGCAAATGGAGATTACATACTTTTTTTGGATGGATGTACACAGCTTATAGAGCCGACTTCCATACGGGCGATGCTGGGTTTTTGTATGCGTGATGATGTTGGTATTGCGGGAGCTACCCTATACAATGATAACAGTACCATAAACAGTGCAGGATTTATCATAGGGATGAACGGAGTAGCAGACAGTATCCATGCAGGGACAAAGAAGGGGGAGCCGGGATATCTTATGTATAACCGGGCGAATAATAACTGTAGTGCTGTAAGTGCGTCCTGTATGATGGTAAAGAAAAATATATTTAAACAGCTCAAGGGTTTTTCTACAGAGTATTTATCAAATCTGGCAGATATAGATTTCTGTCTCAGATGCAGGGATTCGAACTATCTTATTGTCAGCGTGGGAGATGCATCATGGTACATACATCCTGCAGGCAAGGATTTGGTTGCTTTTTTGGCAGATATGCCTGCTGATAAGCTGGAGCGTAAGCTTAGATCAGAGAAAAATATTTTTAGAAATCTGTGGAGTGAAATAATAGAAAACGGAGACCCTTATTACAATGTAAACTATGTAAGGGAAGGGAATCCGTTTTCCTTGAAAAAAGAATAGTATTATTCTTCTAAATCCGATTTGGTAAGTGTCCGAAGCTGTTTGTCCGATATGTTTTCAATTTCTACCACACGTGATGCCTGTCTTGCTATGGAACGTTCTATGTAGTTGCGTACCTCACGTGCATTGGCAAAGTTTTCATCGTGGGAAACAGCCCGTGCTGCCAGATATTCTTTTACATATTTCTGTCCGGCATCGTTTGGAATATAGTCCTGCTTATCACACATAGACATGAAAATGTCAAAGAGCTGGTCACCTGTATAATCTTCAAAAAATATATATTTGTTAAAACGGGATTTAAGCCCGGGATTGGATTCAACAAATTCTTCCATGAGCTTTGTATATCCTGCTACGATTACAATGAGGTCATTTCTGTTATCTTCCATAAGCTTGAGAAGCGTATCTACAGCCTCCTGTCCGAAGTCCTTACCGTCCTTACCTGCTGTAAGTGTGTAGGCTTCGTCTATAAAAAGGATGCCTCCGAGTGCAGTTTCCACAACCGCTCTGGTTTTAGTTGCTGTCTGGCCGATATACCCTTCGACAAGATTTGAACGGTCAACTTCCACAAGCTGTCCTGTTCTTGCAACCCCCAGACATTTGTATATTTTTGCGAGAAGTCTTGCAACAGTTGTTTTTCCTGTCCCCGGATTGCCGGAAAATACCATGTGAAGTGACATGTCAGGAAGTTTCATGCCGCGTTCTTCCCTGAGCTTTTTTACTTTGAGAAGATTAATAAGGCTCTTAATCTCTTTCTTTACATCATCCAGACCTGTAAGCTTATTAAGCTCTTCGAGCAGGTCTTCAAGCTTAAGCTCCTCCTCCGGAAGTTCTTCTTTGTTAAGTGTACCTTTCATTGCCTCGAGTGTTGCATTGGTGGTTGATGTTGCATTGGGTGTATTTGCATATACTTTTGGTTTGCCTGCTTCATACAGGTTATGCTCCCGTAAAAATTTTTCTATATTGAGGCAGTAGTCAGTAAGCTTTTTAAGCTCCGTATCGGTTGATTCATTATCGCAGGCTATAAATTCCTGACCGAGTTGGTTATATACGTTGAGCAGAAATCTGGATTTGGAATATCCCTTTGTGGTAAAAGCGGATTTTCCCGATAAATCAGCCTTTGCAAGGTATGTGAATGAGCGTGGAATTTTTGTAGGAAATGATTTTGAGGCAGTCCGCTCATATTTAAAAGCAATCAGTTTATCCTTTGTCATGTATTGGTTAAGATATTCTTGTATAAGGGTAATCTCAGAGGATAATGTGCTGCTCTCATCATCAATAAGATAAGCAAGAAATTGCATTAAATCAAATTTAATCATTTCAGTCATGCTTATGTCTCCCTCAGGACCAAAACCCTGTTGAGATATAATTTCTCCGTACATATAACTATCTTCTATATCTTTTTTTAAACTGGTGTTCATATTTTTACCTCCTACCTTTGAACATCAGCTCATTTATAATTTGCTTTCAGCAAAGAGCTGATGCTGCATGTCATGTTATCTATGAAAACTTGACACAACCGGATGCATCCATTATAGCATTGACATACAAAAGTCGTAAAGTATGAATTATGTTGAATAAAAATCTCGTTTGAGGTATACTTGACGAAGACGCACGTTTAGATTTAGTTTGTAGAAGGTAAAAGGATATGAGATTTCGACCATGTATAGATATTCACAATGGTTCTGTGAAACAGATTGTAGGTGGAAGTCTCAGGGATGAGACGGATACGGCAAGAGAAAATTATGTATCGGAGTGTAATGCGGACTTTTATGCAGATATGTATAGGAGAGACAATGTCAGGGGAGGGCATATCATTATTCTGAATCCTGAGAGCAGCAGCTTTTATAATGCAGATGTCGAGCAGGCAAAGCTGGCGCTTAATGCATATCCTGACGGCTTGCAGATAGGTGGGGGAATAAATGCTGAAAATGCATATAAGTTCCTTGACATGGGTGCTACGCATGTGATAGTTACATCCTATGTGTTTAAGGCTGGAAGAATAAATTATGATAACCTGGATAAACTTAAGTCTGAAGTTGGCAGGGAACATCTTGTTCTAGATTTGAGCTGCCGTATGAGAGATGGAGAATATTATATTGTGACTGACAGATGGCAGAATTATACGGATGTTGCGGTTACTCCAGAGACACTGGATGAATTGTCAGGTTATTGTGATGAGTATCTGATACATGCCGTTGACGTGGAGGGTAAGGCAACAGGTATAGAAAAAAAACTGGCTGCCATGCTTGGTACATGGGCGAAAATTCCTGTAACCTATGCAGGAGGTGTAGGTTCCTTTGACGATTTAAAGCTTCTTAAGGAGCTTGGGTTAGGCAGGCTGGATGTTACAATAGGAAGTGCACTTGATATATTTGGCGGAAACATGTCCTATAAAAAGGTGCTGGAATATATGAATGATAAATAAAAGATGGGAGGAGAAGATCTAATGAGACGATTTAAGAAAGCAGCAGTGGTTATTGCTACATTTGCCTTAGCTCTTTCTGCATTTGGATGTGGAAAAAAGGAAAAAGAAAGGAACACCGTTACAGATGACAATACGGTACAGACTGGCGGAGATGCAAATGATACTGTTTTGGATGATGGGGACTGGCCTACTACGGAAGCAGCAGTAATAGAGCAGGAAAGGTTCATTACTGTTGAAGGCGAGGATGTAATAGGAATCAATTTCGATGACGATGAGCTTCATGGTTTTGTTACATATGAAAATGGCGGTAAATATAAGCTTACGGCGGAAAACGGTGAAATGGTTGCTAACATAGAAAACAACGGATCGGTCGAGCATGCATGTCAGCTTTATTTCGATGGCTTTACGATGGCAAAGGGATGTGTGTATACACTTTCGTTTGATGTGTATTCTACGGTTGACCGTATAGTTGAATGGAGAGTACAGATCAATGGTGGCGATTATCATGCATATTCGAGCGACAAGATAAATCTTACTTCTGAAAAGCAAACGGTTACACAAACCTTTGTCATGGAGGAAAATTCAGACCCTGCACCTAGATTTGTAGTAAATATGGGTGCTTTTGAGGGCATGGGAGATGTAGGAGCACATCAGATACATTTTGACAATATTTCCCTGTTTGTAACGGACAGTTCAAATGCAGAGGAGATAAAGGGTGCCCCGATTCCAATACCTGTAAAGGTTAATCAGATTGGATACAGACCTGATGATGTAAAGACAGTAATAACAACATCAGATGCAGATGAAAAATTTAAGGTTGTGAATGCTGAGACAGATGAAACCGTATATGTTGGAACATATGATGAACAGCTTGTGTATGATGTATCGGTAAGCTCAATCGTTAAGACCGGAGATTTTAGTGAATTAAAAACACCTGGAAAATATAAGGTTTTATCCAGTCCTTCCGGTTATTCATATGAGTTTAGTATAGGAGATGGTTTGTATGAGGACATTTATAAGGACGTAGTTCTTATGCTGTACAACCAGAGATGTGGAAGTAAATTAGACAGCAGTATTGCGGGAGAATTCTCCCATGATGAATGCCATATGGGAGATGCGGTTGTGTATGGTTCAACTGAAACCCATTCCGTAACAGGAGGATGGCATGATGCAGGAGATTATGGACGGTACGTTGTTCCGGGAGCAAAGACAGTACAGGACTTGATACTTGCATATGAAGACTACAATAATACAGATGATAATATAGGAATACCGGAAAGCGGAAACGGAGTGCCGGATTTGCTTGACGAGGCCAGATATGAGCTTGACTGGATGCTTAAAATGCAGGATGAGAAGACAGGAGGTGTTTATCACAAGGTAACAGGACTTGTGTTCCCAGAGACAGTGCTTGCGGTTGAGGAGACGGAACAGATGGTGCTTGCACCTATATCATATGCTGCAACGGCAGATTTTGCTGCTGTAATGGCAAAGGCATCTATTGTGTATAAGGATTTTGACCCGGATTTTGCTACATCATGCCTTGATGCTGCGGTGAAGGCTTATGGTTATATTGAGGCTAATCCTGACATGAAAATATACAAAAATCCTGAGGATATAGTTACGGGAGAATATCCGGATGCACAGCTTGACGATGAATTTCTGTGGGCATCGAGTGAGCTTTATATTGCAACAGGCGATGATAAATATAAGAATGCAGTCAATGCGGTTATTGATGAAAACTTTATGAAAGGGCTCGGATGGGCAAGCATAGGCACATATGCACTTTATGATTTGGCAAAGGCAGATGGCATTGACGCTGGTATAAAGTCTAAGGCAAATGATATGGTAGTTGCCACAGCAGATAAGTTAATTAAGAACTGCGAAGACAGTGCTTTTTCAATAGGGCTTAATTCCTCATTCCCATGGGGAAGTAATATGACAGTTGCAAATGACGGTATGCTGCTTCTAATGACAGCAGGGCTTACCGGTGATAACAAATATTTAGAGTATGCACAAAAGCATAGGGATTATATTTTTGGTACAAATGGAACAGCATATTGTTATGTTACCGGTTATGGAACTCTGTCGCCAAATGGAACACACCACAGACCATCCCAGGTGCTGGGGAAAACGATGCCTGGCATGCTTGTAGGTGGTCCTAATTCAGGACTTGAGGATCCATATGCAGTTGCTGTTTTGACAGGGCTTCCTGCTGCACTTGCATATGTTGACAATGATCAGAGTTTTTCATGTAATGAGATTACAATTTACTGGAACTCACCACTTATTTATCTTTTGACGGGATTAAAGTAATATGCGGGAGATTATGATGAATAATTTCATAAAAAAATACTTCAAAAATGACAAAATCCGGTATTTATTTGCCGGCGGGTGTACGACAGCAGTAAACTTAATATCATTCTTTTTGCTGAGAAGTCTGACAAATATAGAAAGAAATACATGCAATGTTATAGCCATAATTATGGCTATAACATTTGCCTATTTTATAAACAAGTATTTTGTTTTTCGCGTAAAGACCAAAACTGTTGGCGCTGTAATAGCTGAGGCAGTCAGCTTTATTGCATTGCGTATTGTATCTATGGCAGTTGAGATTATAGGCTTCGCAATTTTATGTGACAGCTTCAGAATAAATGAACTGTTATCAAAAATTGCAGTTCAGTTTGTTGTTGTAGTGCTGAATTATGTGTTCAGTAAGCTTTTTATATTTAAGAAGGAGCGCATGAGCTTCAAGGAAAGGTTTGTCGATAATTATTGCTATTTCATTTCTTTTGGAATAGTTTTTGTTGTGATGCTTGTTATTATGATAGTGGAGAAAATAGCGCCATTTGGACAGCATAGTCTGACCTTGGTAGATAGTCTTCACCAGTATATTCCTTTTTTTGCTGAGTACAGGGACAAGCTTTTAAACGAGGGTAGTCTTTTTTATACATGGAATGTAGCGATGGGCTCTAATTTTATTTCACTTTCCGCATACTATTTGTCCAGTCCTTTTAATCTGCTGTTCCTGCTGTTCAAAAAGGAACATATTGTGGCAGTATTTTGTATTATTGAAATCGCAAAAATATCATTGAGCGCTGTTACAATGACCCACTTTCTTAGCTGGAAGGATGGGAAAAAATCAAGAAGCATACACATCATTGCCATAGCTGTTGCTTATGCCCTTAGTAATTATGTTGTCGGTTATTATTGGAATATAATGTGGATGGATTGTATTTTAATATTCCCACTTATTATTTTAGGATTTTCCAGACTTATGGAAGATAAGGATCCTAAGTTGTATACGCTGTCACTTTTTTATGCCCTATATTGCAATTATTATATTGGGTTTATTATTTGTATGTTTTTGGTTATATGGTTTCTGGTGTATAATCATAAAAGAATCAAAAAGTTTTTTATGGATGGTCTCCGGTTTGCACTGTTCTCCCTTATATCTGGAGGCATGGCGGCATTTTTGCTGATTCCTGCATACAAGGGAATTATGATGACTTCGTCTGCGGATGCGAAGCTTCCGAAATGGGAGTGGTATGGGAACATTTTTGCCTTGTTGAAGCAGCATCTTCTTATGACTCTGTCCATAACCAATCAGGTTTTTGATGGTGGAGTAAACCTATACTGTAGTATGCTGGCGGTATTTTCATTTTTCTTATATCTATTTGCAAATAAAATAAAGCTGTTAGATAAGATACGTTATGTGGCTGTTTTGGCATTTTTGATGGTAAGCTTTAATTCTGTAACACTTAATTTTATATGGCACGGATTTCATGACCAATATGGAATACCTAACAGGTTTTCGTTTTTATATATATTTGTAATTCTTGTAATGGCATATGATGTGTTAAAGAAGTCAAAATATATGAGAGCAATTCAGGTTGTAATTGCAGGGTTGCTTTCTACTGCATTTATTCTCTCCTGTGAGAAATATGGAGAGATTTCCGTTAAAATTATGGCAGCATCATTTATTGCCGTTATAATTTATCTGGCGGTATGCCTTTTGAGAAGCTTTGGAGTATATAAGAGCAGATTGTTCCATGTATTAATTACCGGATTTTGTCTTATAGAGGTGTGTACAAATGCTATACTTGGCTTTTTGGATAATGGGTATTCGCAATACATGAATTATTATGAAACAACACCGGCTGTTACTGCAGCAAATAAGAGAATAGATGAACTTGGAGCGCAGCAACATGCAGGATTTTACAGAAGGGAGCTTATGGACTCGACTGTGTTGGATGAGGCAACGTGGCATAATATGCCTAGTATAGGAATATTTTGCTCAACAGTGCTTGGTGAAATGACTACTCTTATGGGAAAGTTAGGCTTCTATACAGGGGCAAATGAATTTTTATACATGGGTTCAACCCCATTCACCAATTCTATCTTTAATGTAAGATATCTGCTGGAACGAGAGGGAGATTTAAATAATTTTGCATTTGACTATGTGGAAGATGTAGATGGAGTTGGGATATACGAAAATCCTTATCCGCTTTCTCTGGGCTTTGCTGTATCCAAGGATATTAAAGATTGGGATAGAGCAGCCGCACTTCCGCTTAAAAATCAAAATGCGATGGCTACAGCTATGACCAACGTGGACGGAATGTTTTACAGTGTATATCCGGAACTGACGGTAAGCAGTGATGACTGTGATGTCACAGTATCCGGAAGTGTTATAAACTATGAGTCGTACGAATCAGGCAAAGCAAGTATAATGGCATCTTTTACCGCTGAGGTTGATGGGGATTATTATGTTAACTGCAGAGGGAATTATGTTACGAAGGTCAGATTCTACATTAATGGTAACGAGATTGCATATGACAGATATCAAATTCAGATATTCCATTTAGGGGAATTAAAGGAAGGCGATTACGTGTCTGTAGAATATTGCTATGATAACATGAAATTAGGATCTGAAGTGGCATCTATGTACATTGCATTGTTTAATGAAAATTCATATCAACGGGTTTATGATGTCCTTGATGATAATTTGATGTTACTTGATGAGTTTGATGATGGATACGTCAAGGGGACGATTGATATGCCTGCAAATAAGGTGCTGTTTACATCCGTGCCATATGATAAAGGCTGGACAGTATTTGTAGATGGTGAAAAGGTCGAATATTATGCGATAGGCGAGGCACTTATAGGCTTTGATGTACCTGAGGGGGTACATGCAATTGAAATGAAATATGTGCCTGTAGGACTTTATCTGGGAATAGGAATCTCAGTTGTGTGTTGGCTGCTGCTTTTAGGTTTTGTGATTGCGGGCACTAACAAAAAGGAAGAAAAAAACGACTAAAATTCGCCTTATTAAGATTGACCATAACTTAAATATATAGTAGAATGATTAATATATTGTGATATATTTGTGAAGTGGCAGTGATTAACACTTTACACAACGAGGAGTTATGAAAAACGATAGAATAGGGGTGTTTCATTGATGGAAAAATTGAAAAAGATGGGTTGGCAGAAGCTGCTCATTATTGTTGCTGCAATTCAAGTTGTGGTGGGAATTATTTTGGGGGTAGCCTTTCATTCAGTATTGGCAGGTCTTATAACAGGTATATTGTCAGCAGGTGTTGCCGGGGTTGCAATATTTGCCCTTTGTGGTGACGAGATAGCCGGACATTCAAAGAGTGACAAGTATAAAAAGCTGTTTATGAATCTTCCGATTGGCTTTGCCCAAGCAAAGATTATTACTGACTCAGTTGGAAATAATAGTGGATTTTGCATTGAGGATGCAAATGAAAGATTTGGAAATTATTTTAATCTTGACGAGTCAGATTATACAGGAAAAATTCTTGGGGAAAGCAAGATAGATGTTCTTCGTGATATAAATGCGTGGTTTATGGCATACAATACATCAGGAACGAAACAAGGTGACTTCATGGATGTTGAAATTACCATGGAGAAGCTGGGAAGAGTGTTCAACACTGTTATGTACAAGTCAGAGGCAGATTACATAAATATGGTTGTTATAGATATCACTGAGCAAAAGGAAACGGAGAATAAGCTTTCCGCAGCCATTGAGGATGCAAATGCTGCATACAAGACTCAGGCTGAGTTCCTTGCAAACATGAGCCATGAGATAAGAACCCCTATTAATGGAATTCTTGGTATGCTTCAGCTTACACTTATGGCTGAAGATTTACAGGCAGATTACAGAGACAACCTTTTGACTGCAAAGAATTGTGCAGACACACTCCTCAGATTAATAAATGACATTCTTGATATAAGTAAGCTTGAAGCAGGTAAATATAACCTTAAGGATGAGATATTTGATATTAAGAGTGCTATTGAGGAAACCGTGGCAGCACAGGTTCCTATCGCTACAAATAAGGGTCTTGCACTTGACTGTGCATTTGGAAACAATATTCCAAAGCTTGTCAAGGGTGATGGACAGAGAATACAACAGATACTGAACTGCCTGTTGTCAAACGCACTCAAATTTACACCTGAGGGCAGTGTAAGAGTTAAGATTGCTGCTATAGATACAGGTGCAGATTCAATAAACATCAGAATTGCAGTAGCAGATTCTGGTATTGGTATATCAGAAAAGAACATGGATAAGCTGTTCATAAGATTTTCGCAGGTAGATGCTTCTGATACAAGAAAGTTTGGAGGTTCCGGTTTAGGTCTTGTTATTTCAAAGCAGATAGCGGAGCTTATGGGAGGAACTATTACCGTACAGAGTAAGGAAGGTATTGGTTCAACTTTTATAGCTGAGATACCTCTTAAAGTAGTTAAGGCGGCTGAGGTTGATGCTGATAAGGATGAAGACAAGAAAGAGGATGTTGCTCTTTTCTCTATTAATGCACATAGTAAGGCTAGAATCCTTGTTGCAGAGGATGAACCGGTTAACCAGCAGGTTATTGGAAAACTGTTAGGTATGGCAGGTTTCTCATATGACATTGCTGAAAACGGTGAGAAGGCTATTGAGCTGTTTAAGCAGAAAGAATATGATGCTGCACTTTTTGATGTGCAGATGCCGGTTATGGATGGTATAACGGCAACTCAGGAAATTCGTGAGATAGAGCAAAAGGAGCACAAGCGCAGACTTCCGATTATAGCAGTAACGGCAAGAGCTATGTTTGGAGATAAAGAGCGTATACTTGAAAATAAACTTGATGATTACATTGCAAAGCCATACAATCTTAACACAGTTGTCGAGACACTCAATAAGTATATAGACAAGAAAGAGTAATATAAAACATTATAAGAAGTGTATTTGAATTGCCTGTACAGGAATTGTACAGGCAATTTTTAGTGCTTATTTATTAGAACTTAAAATAAAAACTGCAGTGCATATAACACTGCAGTTTCTTTAATTTAATTATCGTTAATGTACTAATTAAAGTGCATTTACTAACTTCTTAAGAGCCTCAAGTGCTTCATCAGGAAGCTTGTCATAGCCTTCCTTCTTAGTTGCGAAGCCTTCTACAGCATCTACACGATTCTGCATTGCTGACTTAAGAGCAGCTCTGTACTCAGCATCATCAAGATTTGGCTTAAAGTCAGCAGTCTTGCCTGACCAGTCGTACATAATCTCGATATCCTCAAATGGACCCCACTTCTCAAATGTAGCTTTACCTTCAACAATTGTCTCAAGAATTCCAAGAGTATCAGCAGGCTTACACTTAGTTCCCATGAAGTCACCTGTATTGACAATGTAGCAATCTACGTTCTTTTCCTCAACAAGCTTCTTGAACTTAACGTAGTCATTAACAAGTGGATAAGTTCTGAATGGGTTAGCGTAAGGAACGATACGAAGTGCATTCATATCAGTACCGGCAGCAACACGCTCAGCTGTTGAAGTCTTAGTTGCAAGTGTAGCACCCATAACAGATGCAAGTGCGGAACCCTTAAGTTTAATTACAGGTGGGATTGTTGGGTCCTTCATAATCCAGAAAATTGCATTTACAGGAGCATCAATCTTATCTACACGGTTTGGTGACCAAAGCTTTGACTTGATTGCACGACCATTACCATTTCTGATATCTTCTGTAACAAGCTGGATTTTTCCATCCTCATCCATAGTTGCTGAACAGTTCTGAACTGTAAGCAGGTACTGGTTATCAGGACATCCTGTAGGATAATCAGCAGTCTTGTCAAAATAAGTAGGCTCAAGTGCTATGGAAGCACATGTATCTGAGTTAATAATAAATGCATCATCATGAAGTACCTTGATTCCACCAAATGCATCATATTTTCCATCATGCTTAGCATGAGTAAGAGTTGATTTACCTGAACCTGAAAGACCATAAACAGATGCAACGAACTTCTTACCGCCTTCCAGTGAGTATTCCTTCTGTCCACCATGACAGGAAGCATAACCATTTCTGTTTGCAAGTGCCCATGCCATTGTAAGAGTTCCCTTTTTGTGCTCTCCAAAGTACTTCATACCAAGAATAGCAGCACAGTTCTGGTCTGTATCGAAGTAACAAAGTGTAAGTGGGTCACTTAAGCAACTGTAATCAACATCAGGACTCTCAGTTGGTACCCACTGTGGGTCTGAGAATATGTATATATCAGGCTCCTTACCATCAGCGATTGGCTTGGAGTTTTTGTACATCTTAACATACTCATCTGACATGTACTGGAAGTTTAACATCCAGTTGTAAAGAAGGTTTTCCTCACCTTCTGGAATAAGAAGATGTGCCTTAGCCATAAATTCAGGGTCAAGACCAACGAAACAAGTTGCATGATAAAGCTTCTTAAAGCGTGATTTGTATATGGCATCCATAACAACCTTATCAAGTTTGCCAGCATCTACACCAGGCTCACCCTTTATACGGCGGGCTGCTGCGTAACGGCCAGTAACTGCACCATCGTTAAATAATAAAACCTTTGCATCAGCATCAAGACCAAATTCCTCACCTCTGTATACAGGCATATCTGTTACGATAGTTCCAGGTGAGTTTTTTGCAAGGTTGTAAGCTTCCTTTAAGGTGTTTACCTTTACTACATTATTTCCATAGTAAGCTGCTTCGATGATGGCACGAGTATTTGTTACGGCTTCACCTGTTCTTGGAAAGCCAACTTTACCTGCACCAATTTCATCAAGTTTGTAATTTGCTTTTGTTGACATTACTTTTCCTCCTAAAATTTATTTTTATTTAATTATTAACATTAAAAAGTTAACCAACATAAGTATATAAGCAAGATTGGGATAAGTCAATATTTTTGTGCCAATTTAATTTGTATAAATCAGCAAATTAAATTGGCACATATATTGTAAAATCCGTATATTTATTTTGTAGCGTCTATATATTTTTGAACTTTTTCTTTTACATATTTAAACTGGCATGGACCTGCATCAAGAACAACCTGATGGAAGTTTTTCTCATTAAACCTTTCTCCTAATTCGGTCTCTGCCATTTCACGAAGCAACTGGAATTCAAGCCAGCCGGTACAATACATTTGATAATTACAAGGCTCAGCAACAACATAGTCTATAATGTCCTGTGCAGCACTTCCGTCGAAACCATTATTGTTTAAGAAATCAGCAGTTTCCTCAAGGGTCCAGCCTTCATAGTTAACACCAATGTCAATTCTGGCAGAAAGAAGAAGGTTCAGCTTCGTGTTAAATCGTTCTATTTCCGCATAGGTATCCTTGCTGAAGTCATAATAGTCAAATGACATCATTTCAACATAGGATGCCCAACCCTCCTGATAGCCGTTAAAGTTAAGTAATGTACGCAGCGGCGTAGGATTGCTGGAAAGGAAATAAACAAACTGGTACATATGTCCCGGAACACCTTCGTGTGCAAGTGTGCTCCATAATGCTCCGGCACCCTTGCTTCCCATATTGGTATGGATAACATTTTCATCGTAAGCATCCATAGGCGGAGTCATGTAAAATGCAGGGCTTACCATATCTACAAGAGACTCGTGTACAGGTGTTACGGTGAAGTCAATTTCCGGAATTTTCGGGAAGCTTTTGGAAAATGCATCCTCAAAAAATTCAATGGTTTCCTTTGGTTCAACATCGCTGTAAAAGCTTTCGTATTCATCATAGTATGACATGATATCTTCATAATTTCCCATAGCAAGCGTTGTCAACTCTTCCATCGTGGAAGCAATACGTTCATCCAGTAGAGTGCATATTTCATCAGCAGTATGGGTTGTTCCTACCTTTGATTTGAGGAGATACTCATAATATTCTTTACCACCATCAAGGTTGCACAAGCCCATATCGTTTTTACCTGTATTTTGGAGCTCCTCAAATTTTGAAATGATTTCCTTGTATGTTGGAATAACCTTGTTTATAACTGCATCGTGATTTGCCTGTTTGTAGTTTTCTATATCTTCATCGGAGAGACCTTCCACATCACCAATACGGTCATTAAAGGTTTCTATTAAAAGATTTTTTTCAGGGTCGGCAATGAACTCATTACACTGTCTTATCACTTCGCTGGCAGAATGGCTTGACATAAATAATCCCTTGTCAGATTTTATCTGTTCAAATTCAAGTAATGGCGAAATGTAATCAGGCATTATTTCCAAAAGCTTAATGTAGTCATCCACATCCTCTTTGTCATAAAATTTATATTCAGACATTGTGATAGGAAGGTTGGATTGTATACCACTGGTGTACGCAAAAGGTTCGTATAAATATGGATTTTTGTATGAGAGCATAGAGGTTTGAAGATATTCCATAAGTATATTATATGTGAACTTTTGGTCAGTCGTGAGCAGGTCATAATTAATTGCTTCGAGCTCAGCAATGGTATCCTTTGTTTCCTGTTCCTCTTTGGCTAACCCTTCCTCAGTAATGTCAACGTCTCCATATGTTACTTCAGGAGCTTCAATATTCATTTTTTCAGGATGGGCAATAGAGTAATGGAGAGTTACCGTGTCCTCAGTTACACTATCTTCAAAATTTTTGGCAAGATAATCCTCAAATTTTTGCTGCTCAGCTAAAGCTTCCTCAGAATCTGGGGTTTCCTTTGCCTCGATATATTCTACATCCGGCACTGGATCTGTACCAGTGGAAATTATCTGAGAATCAGCGACTGTAGAGGTAGTATCTCCGCTATCTGTCGTGTCGTCTTTTTTTCCACATCCAACAAGTGACAGCATCATGGCTGAAACAAGTAAGATAGATATGATTTTTTTCTTGTTAAAACTAAACATAATAGCCTCCTTCTTAAAGCATAATGACAACTATTCTTGTCATTGTGATTATACACACGGAAAGAAAGGCTGTCAATTGATAAAATGCCATTTTAAATATAGTATATACATTTTTGGGAAAAAAACAAATGATGGATGGTCTAATAAAGTAGAAAATGTGATTTATTTGGCGGACGATTAAGGACTGCCTGAAAGGCTTGTTATGGTAAAATATGTCGCATACAATATAATTTTGAAAAGGGGGATGTACATGGATAATTTTATGATAAAGGACGCCACAAAAAGGCTGGGAATTGAAGCTCATGTACTTAGATATTGGGAGGAGGAACTTGGACTTGAAATAAAGAGAAATAGTATGGGACATCGTTATTATGAGGAAAAGGATTTGCGGATGTTTAGCGAAATAAAGCGGCTCAGAGCAGATGGAGTACCTCTGAAGGATATAAAAAAATCTATTGAGAAAGCAAGAAAAAAAACAGAAAATATCAGCAATGAGGGAACTGTACCTGAGGATGATAATAAAACGGTTGAAACTAGTAAAGATACACATATAAATGATAAATCAGAGGAAAAAGGTAACCTTAATAGCGATAAAGAGAATACCATTGAAAATGCTCAAACGGAAAATTATAAGGAAGAAAAAAATTCGGAGATATCAACCGGCAGTGAGCTTTCTACAGACACGCAGGATAATATTGTAGATTTTAAAATTGCACAGATGCAAACGTTGATGAACAGAATGGTTGCGAATGCATTCAGGGAGAACAAAGGTGTCCTGACAAATACCATCAAGTCAGAAATAACAGAGGATGTAATGAAGCAAATGGACATCATAATGAGAGAGAAGGAGGAACGTGAGGAAGCGAGGTTCAGAAAACTGGACGAGTGTTTAAGGCAGATTCAACGGGCAAATGAGGAGGTTGCAGCAACAAAAAGTAAAAGATTATTTGGAAGGAAAAGGCATTAATTAGTTGAAAATATAAATGGAATTGAGTATACTAGTGTCTGATACATACTACATAAATATTTAGATTAGAAGTGGGATGCTGAGAAAATGAAACTGGATATTCTTTATGAAGATGAAGCAATGCTCGTATGTGTAAAGCCCTGTGGTGTACCTGCCCAGAGAGATAAATCGAATGATGAGGACATGCTGACATTGCTCAAAAATTATATATTTGATAACAGTAAGTCTGATGAGGAACCATATCTTGCTGCGGTACATAGGCTTGACCGACCCGTAGGGGGTGTTATGGTATTTGCAAGGACACCTGAGGCGGCAGCAAAGCTTAGTGCTCAGGTATCGGATGGTACTATGGTTAAGTTTTATCAGGCAATAATAACAGGAGAGTTACCGGATGAAGAAGGAGAACTGGTTGACTTCCTTGCACATGATCCCAAAACAAACAAAACTGTAATTGCAAATAAAGGTGATAAGGGTGCCAAGAAGGCTGTACTTTATTACGAGGTATTGGATGTTATGGAGACGGATGACGGAATTTTGTCATATGTGCTGATTGAGCTTGGAACCGGCAGACATCATCAGATAAGGGCACAGCTTGCATCAAGAGGTTGCGGCATTTGGGGTGATACAAAATATAATCCCAAGTTCGCAAAAACCAAGCGAATATATAGAGAGATAGGATTACACTCCTCAAGAATTGAACTTGAGCATCCTGTAACAGGGGAGCACATGGTTTTTAAAAATGAGCCTGTGGGTGGAGCCTTTGATGTAATTGAGCTTGACGAGTTTTAAGGTGGATTATAAAGAGAAATTACGATAATATAAGAAAGAAATTTTATTGAATTTTTAATATAGGAGAAAAATAATGGCTAAGGAAAAAAAGTTAGTAGAGCAAATAACTTCCATGGAGGAGGATTTCCCACAATGGTATACGGATGTGGTTACCAAGGCGGGACTTATAGATTATACAAGTGTTAAAGGATGTATGGTTTTGAAACCGGCAGGATATGCCATATGGGAGCTGATACAAAAGCAGCTTGATGAGCGTTTTAAGGCGACTGGTGTTGAGAACGTATATCTTCCTATGTTTATACCGGAAAGCCTTCTTCAGAAAGAAAAGGATCATGTTGAGGGGTTTGCACCGGAGGTTGCATGGGTAACGCATGGAGGTCTTAATCCCCTTCAGGAGAGAATGTGTGTAAGACCTACATCGGAAACATTGTTCTGTGATTTTTACAGTAAAGAAATCCAGTCATACAGGGATTTGCCAAAGGTTTATAACCAGTGGTGCTCCGTTGTCAGGTGGGAAAAGGAGACCAGACCTTTTCTACGCTCCAGAGAGTTTTTATGGCAGGAGGGTCATACGGCTCATGCTACTGCTGATGAGGCAGAGGAGAGAACGATACAGATGTTGAATGTATATGCTGATTTCTGTGAAGAGGTTCTTGCCATGCCTGTAATAAAGGGAAAGAAGACTGATAAAGAAAAATTTGCGGGAGCGGAGGCAACCTATACGATAGAGGCGCTTATGCATGACGGAAAAGCACTTCAGTCAGGAACAAGCCATAATTTTGGGGATGGCTTTGCGAAAGCATTTGATATTCAATACACGGACAAGGAAAATAAGCTTCAGTATGTTCACCAGACATCGTGGGGAATGACAACAAGGCTTATCGGGGCTATTATTATGGTTCACGGAGATGACAGCGGGCTTGTACTTCCTCCGAAAATTGCACCTACGCAGGTGATGATTGTACCAATTATGCAGAAAAAAGAGGGTGTGCTTGAAAAGGCGGAGGAGCTTAGAAAAATATTATCGGCATCTGTTCGTGTAAAGGTTGATGCCTCAGATAAAAATCCGGGCTTTAAGTTTGCTGAACAGGAAATGAGAGGAATACCATTAAGAGTTGAAGTCGGACCTAAGGATATTGAAGCAGGACAGGCAGTTATTGTAAGAAGAGATACAAGAGAGAAAACGGTAGTTTCCTTTGATGAACTTTCTGCAAAAGTAAATGAAATTCTGGAAGCGATGCAAAGTGATATGTTTGAACGTGCAAAAAAGCATCGTGACGAAAATACCCGTACTGCAACAAGCTGGGAAGAGTTTACTGATATACTGGAAAACAAACAAGGCTTTATAAAAGCTATGTGGTGTGAAGAAGAAGAATGTGAGACAGCTATTAAAGATGAGACAGGAGCCACAACTAGATGTATGCCATTTAATCAGGAAAGCCTTTCAGAGGTTTGTGTTCACTGTGGTAAGCCTGCCAAGAAAATGGTTTACTTTGGAAAAGCATACTAAAAAGGGCAGTCACATTAAGATTTGAGTTGAATGGCTTGCCCACCGCAGTCACATGCTGCTATACACAAAAAACCGTTTGAAGACGTCGGTACTTGAGTTTGAATTTCAGTTGCATAGACGCATGCATATAAAAACACGCTTTCGCTCGTCTCCGACGTAGCGGTACTAAAAATTGCCGGTTTAAGATATTTCCATATCAAGGAATCTTACACCGGCAATTTAAGTACCGACGTCTTCAAACGGTTTTACATGCATGCGTCTATGCAACTGAAATCCAAGCTCTTAGTACCGTTACGTCGGAGACGAGCGAAAGCGTGTTTTATGTGTATAGCAGTATGTGACTGCGGTGGGTAAGCCATACAACTTAAATTTTAGTGAGAAGCCCCTTTAGTTGTCCATATATTCTTCGTTTTGCTTTGCGGCATCCTTTAGGACATCATCATACCCTGTAAGTGCTGAAAACGGAGAAAATTGGGCGGCACGGTCATATATGGACATATGAGGTCTGGTTTTCGATTGATGATGGGGAAGATGGATGATATCGTCATAGTTGTGTATATTATTTTTGCTTGTCATGCCTTGTGCCCTCCAATCTGTGCGTTTCGGTCCTTGGCAGTTGCACCCTCTGTGTAGCTTGTACCTTTCAAAATGGCATTTTTGCCGTATTTTTTCTTGATATTAAGCAGAGCTTCCTGTAAATGTCGCTCCTTTTCCAGTTCTGCATCTTCCTGTGCTTTTTTCTTTTCCAGCATTTCATAATCTGTAAATAAATCAAGCTGCTCATAGCTTTCTTTTATTGTGACTGAGGTTTCATCTACCACTTTATTTGCAGTTAATGTAATTCTTCTTATAAGCAGGTTTTTGTCAACAATGTGGTCGTACAGCTTCGTGACGGCTTCAAGAAGCATAGAGGAGGATGAGGTCTGCCTTT
This sequence comes from uncultured Lachnospiraceae bacterium, assembly GCA_947173945.1. Lineage (GTDB taxonomy): Bacteria > Bacillota > Clostridia > Lachnospirales > Lachnospiraceae > Coprococcus_C. The sequence goes on along the minus strand of CAMWGV010000007.1, from coordinate 10,010 downwards.
TAAGATTTTCTGTTCCGTGTGCATGCTTTGGAATACTGCGTCCATAGCGGTCTTTTGTAATTTCTCCCTGATACTGCTTTCTTCGTTCCGGGTCGGAAAGGTTCTCTCTGTCATAGCCTACTGTCAGTACAAGCTGGTTCGTTACAAGTCGTTTATCCAGTAAATCAAGAGCAAGAGCGTCCGTCATTTCACGCACCACAATTTTTGCTTTGTCAAATGTATATGGATATTGAAGAACCTGACCGGAACATATGCTGTTAGTATCAGGCTTATATGTTTTAATATCGGAAATCCGGCACGGCTCCCATCCCCATGCATGGTCAATCAGAAGCTCTGCATTAATTCCGAACATTTTATAGAGCAAATCTTCGTTGTAATAATCTTCAGCACTGCCGAGAGAGCATTTTGCAATGTCGCCCATTGTGTAAAGTCCTGCAGCTTCCAGCTTCTTTGCGTAACCTCTGCCAACTCTCCAGAAGTCGGTTATAGGTCTGTGTCCCCATAAAAGTTTTCGGTAGGACATTTCGTCAAGCTCAGCAATACGCACACCATCCTTATCCGCATCCATATGCTTTGCCACAATATCCATTGCTATCTTGCATAAATAGAGATTGGTGCCTATTCCGGATGTTGCTGTTATACCCGTTGTTTTCAGGACATCCTTAATCATCGTCATTGCCAGCTCGTGTGCTGTCATCTGATACGTGTTTAAATAGTGGGTTGCATCAATAAACACTTCGTCAACGGAATAAACATGTATATCCTCAGGTGCAATATATTTTAGGTATACATTGTAAATCTGCGTGCTGACCTCCATATATTTCGCCATTCGTGGGGATGCGACGATATAGTCTATTGCATATTCAGGAGAAGAATCAAGCACTGTTGCATCACTGGACGTACCTATGAATTTGCGATTTGGTGCATTTCGTTTTCTTTGGGAATTGGCGGCATTAACCTTTTGAATAACCTCAAATAATCTTGGACGCCCAGGGATGCCGTAGCTTTTCAATGAAGGTGAAACAGCAAGGCAGATTGTTTTTTCCGTGCGGCTTTCGTCGGCAACGACAAGGTTAGTCGTCATCGGATTCAGACCACGTTCCATACATTCTACAGAAGCGTAAAATGATTTTAAATCTATGGCAATGTAGCTTTGGTTTTCGTTTGACATTTCCATATCCTCACTACGTTATAGTTTGGGGTTAATTTATTGTATATATTGTGTACTGTTTCGCAAATTATGTCAAGAATTATAAATTTTCTTGACTTTTTCTTGACTTTGACCTAAGGTCAAGGTGTAAATTCATGCTGTCAGTAGTCAAAATAAGCTCAAGCTGAGGCTCAGAGTGAAAGGATGGAGATATGTATGAAAATAAAAGAGGTTGAACAACTTACGGGACTTACTGCAAAAAGTATTCGTCACTATGAATCAAAGGGTTTATTAAGGGTGGAACGTGACGAAGAAAATGACTACCGTTCTTATACAGAGGAAAATGTGCAGGAGTTGAAGAAAATCCGACTGCTCCGATTTCTTGATTTTAGCATTGAGCAGATTAGTGAGCTTCAGCAGGCAGATGAAAAAAAGGCAAAAGAGATTTTGCTGGATAAAGCTGAGGCGTTGGATAGTCAAAGCTACGATTTAAACATTAAAAAGGAGCTTTGCAAGACATTAAGTGAGGATGGTATAACAAATGCTGTAGTGGTAGATGAATACAATGAGATTTTCGACAATCTGGGAGAAAAATGGCAGGATGAGCTTGTAGAAAGTCTGAAGAATTTTATATGTCCGTCCATCACGGAGGCAATTGCGCTGACGTTCATTTGGCTGGGACCGATTTTATGGTTGTTCTATAATATTCATATACAGAGATGGAATGTCTTATCGGCTAATGCAGTACTTGCTCTTTTGGGTACCGTATTTATTACAGGAGAGTGGATTAAGTATTTCCGGAGCAAGAAATATCAGCCGAAGCGGGTTAAAAAGAGAAACAAGGAAAGCTGGTATCTTATTCCGGCGGCAATAATTGCCATAATTATAAGTATCATATTAACCATTATCATCTATGTAGGTCTTGAGGAATTCCTGTTTGCACCAGAAGAATGGCTGTTTTATCAGATTAAGCCTGCAGCGGAATGGTGGTTGATACTTTGGATTGTGATACCTGTAATGATTTTTGCAATTTGGATGATAAAGAAAATCCCACTTAAAAAAGAAAATAAAGAACAGAAAGCGGATGATAGGGATAATGTTGAAGCAGGCAGTCTGAGGAAATATTGGTATATTTTTGTTCTGGTATGGATAGCGGTGGAATATGTGTGTCTTTCAAGTGTAACCTATGTAACAGAAGATAAGATAATTGTCCGTAGTCCTTTTTGCCCACAGGGCAAGTGCTATGAATATGATGATGTGGAACAGGTAGAAGCTTTTTTTGGAACGTCATTTTTTTCACTGCCATGGCATGAGTATAAGAGACAGGGAAGCTTTTCTTATACGATTTACATTGACGGAAAACGTATTGTGTTTTGCCAGCCGGAAGCAAACTCAGATATTTCCCGATATGAAGAAGATACATATTTGGAATTAGAGGAGTTTGATGAGAAGCTTATGCAGTATGGGATTCCGAAACAGTCTGATGAAACGGGTTATGAGGATTGTGATTTTGATAAAGTATATGTAGACCGGTTTCTCAGGATTATAAATAATCGTTAAAAATATAAGGAAATAAGGTAGAAGAATGAAATTATTTAAAAACAAAGAAATTACAAAAACATATGATAGGGAAACTATGAAACCGGTGCTTAAATGCAGCATATGTACAGGGGAACAGGTTGCAGGATTTCAGAATATTCATACGGGAAAATTTGAAGATGTAATGTTGGTTCGTAATGAAAATGACCTGAAATCATTTAAGAAGCAATATGGCATTGAGGAAGAGATAACAAAGATATATTAGACTGCTGTATGTAATTCAAATAAACAGCTTGCTAAAATGCGAACAGCAGCGTCAAAGACGCTGCTGTTCTGACAGTCCTTATATCACTTACTGCCACTGTTTTGGCTCATCCGTGTTTGTGTTGTTATCTTTAACATTACCTGCTTCTTTTTTTGGGGTGGCATTAACAGCTTGGTTTTGCGGTGTTACATTAACAGCTTCATTTTTTAGTCCAGCCGTGGCCGCCTTTTTAATAGCAATTTTTTTGCGTAGCTTTCTCCATACGATAAATACTATTATTAATATAATGATAATCGCATAGATGTTCATAATGATACCAAATAAAAGTTTTTCAAGGAATTCGAGGAAGTTGCTCCATGATTTTGAACATGTATTTTTAAAACGGTCAAAGAATGTGTCTGTAGGAGCTGGCTTTTTCTCGTACACTGATACTTCCTTTATATAAATATTTATATATGAGTATGCCACATCATTTTCAATATTGGATATGCCTGATTTTAAACTGGCAATTTTAAGCTGGATATCAAACAGCTCATTCTCAATCATAAGTGCATATTCATCCTCGGTTGCTTTTTCCAGTAAGCTTAAGTATCTGTTGTACTCAGCCTGGTATATTTCCAGCTGGCTTTTGTATGTGCCGTATTCCTGAGTGACATTTGTTGCTTCTGACGAACGGTTTCTGATGTCGCCTAAAACATTTGCAGAGTTCATTATGGCATCATATTCCGTGCTTGGAACTCTTACAGTAGCATTGTATATGTTGTGTTTGCGGTCACTGTCAACAACGTAATAACCACTTGTGGAAGAGTTATCGGAATAGGATTCGGTCTCCACAAAACCGCCCTTTTCGTTTATAAGAGACTTGAAGTCTGACACAGATTTGTCAAAGTCCAGTGTATCAATATCCAGTCTTCCGCGATATACAAGCATTGTCTTTGTTATTTTGCCTGCATTACTTTCACTGGCGGTTTGATTGCCCTCCACAGGAGCCACTTCCTGCCCTACTTCGGAAGGAGCGTCCGTCGTATCATATGAGAAATCTGAATCATAACCCAAACCATTGTCTGCCGCAGTTTCTGAATAATAGTCACCTGCGGCTTCCGTGGCTTCATCCTTTATAGAGTAATCGTCGTATCCATTAAAACTTTGGTTAAGGTATGTGTTTGAATCTTCCTTTTTTGAGTCGGATTTGCTATTTCCACAGCCCGTGAAAATCAGCAAAATACTTAAAGTAATTAATAATAGTCTTTTCATAATTTAAAACTCCCTTCGTTAAGACATTGTTTGCTTTTCGTATATTTTGGTCCTGTCATATATAACATACGAAAGCAACATTTGTTTTTTATGGAAATTTTTTTTAAAAATTTCATGATGTCTCTTCTTGGGATGTTTATTGATTTAAATATATGTTGAATTATAGGTTGTAGCCGTTGTTTATTAGCATTTCGCGTGCGGAATCCACGGAATCCACACCGGTTTTATTTTTTACAGGTGCAAATTCCCTGCTTCTATCAACTTCAAACACAAGGCAGTCGTCCATTTCATGTATAAGGTCAAGTGCAAGTGTTTCATACTTCAAACCATTAGGTGAATCAGGATTCACGAGATGCCCATTTTCGTCAATATGCGGTATAGCCTTATTTACTATGTGAAGTGGCATTTTTGTATTCAAGGTTTCCTTGAGCCTGTGAATTGGGAATAGGTAGTTTAATATAACACCAAATCCATATGCAAGGCTGCCATCCGGATTCGTCTGATTTTTCATTTTGTTTGACAGCTCATAGTATTCTATTATATGGGGTTTACCATTTTCAAGGCAGATAGCACCAACTTTTTCGTCCGGTGCATTTTTTCTTATAACCTTGGCACCACACATTTTGTTGTTGGAAATTGTTGCACCGAGAAATACAGGGTCAGCGATACGCTGAAGAACATTGTCAACAGCAAAAACATTTATCCACTCCAAATTGGAATTAAATATATCATCCAGCAACCCTGCCTTGTTCATGGAAGAAAACCATCCGCCGTTACCGTTTGGAGACATTGAGATGGTGGACTTGGTGCTCATAAGGATTTTGCCTTCAAGGTCAGTTGTAGGATTCAGCTCCTGAACAAAGAAATGTATATAGTCGGAATTATAACCGAAGTAATTATGTTCCTTGAAAAAGGCTGTTGTATCCTTATAGTTTATGTCACTTGTCATAATGTACAGGTGAATCCATGTGTCTGTCATGCGGATGATATCAAGTGTGTGTTCAATAAGCAGTTGAAATATAAATAAATCTTTATTTATACCCATGTTAAAGGAACCCTTGGGTTTGTCATAACCAAGACGTGTTCCCTGACCTCCTGCAAGAAGAAGCAGACATAGTTTTCCTGCCTTTATTGCTTCTATTCCGAGTGTTCTATATTCTTCATAATTATTTTTTATTGCATTAAGAGGATGGGCATCCATTGGCTCAACGATTCCTATGTCATGTCTTTTATTGCCGGATTGGTCGTTGAAGGACCAGTCAATGTCATTAATCTGTGCAATAAGCTTTGATAATTCTGCCTGATTAAGTTCATCCGCATATTTTAGTATGTGTTCCTGATTGTGCTGTTTTAAAATTTTTTTTGCAGCGTCAATATCTGATTGATTTACTGTACATGAAACCATATTATTTTTTTATCGCCTTTCTGATTTTTAACGTTTCTTTAAATATTGTGAATATCTGTTTTATTGAAAATCTTGTCTTTTCATTTTTTGGTCTGCTGTAGTTAAGCTCGATTGGAAGTTCAATAATTTTATATCCCTGATTGACCGCCTTTGCAAGAATTTCAATATCAAATGCATATCCGTATGACTGAAGAGAACTGCAAATCGGTTTTATTATATCTGATTTAAAAAGTTTAATACCTGTCTGAGTGTCCTTTAACTTAAGATTAAATAACAGCTTAAGCAAAACATAGTATCCAACACTGAGTATTTTTCGACTGACAGGATAGTTAAGCTTGGATTTTTTATGAAGCTTGGAGCCAATGGCAATATCTGCGTCCGTGGTCTGCAGGGCTCTCAAAAAGTATCGTAACATTTTAGGATTAAGCTCCATGTCAGAATCCAAAAATGCAATATAATCGGCGTTGGCATGACGAACCCCTGTTGTTATTGCATAGCCCTTTCCCATGTTATCAGTGTAGCTTATATAGGCAATATGTGAGTCTGCCTGTGCTGCCTCATGTATTGCATCAGATGTGTTATCTGTACTTCCGTCATTTACAGCTATTATCTGGTAGTTTCTCACAAAACCGGAAAGAATATGTGATGCACGCAGAAGATTTTCCTTAATCAACGCACCTTCATTGTATGCTGGCATAACAACACACAAATAATATTTGTGTGAGGTATATTTTAGTGTGTTACTGCAGATAATTTCATTTTGCATTGTTAAATCTTTCATGTATTACCCCTGACTTTCTGATTTTAAAAGTATAAAGAAGAAACTAAAAAATTCACATAAGTATAGCATAAAAATCCAATAAATACAAAACATAATTTTCTATTGTATTTTCATGATGAATAATGTATTATATTTTGGAATTGCTTAATAATTGTATGATACGTAGGAGGCGGTTATGAGTAAAAGAAAGAAGAAAATGAGTACAACTGCAAAATGGGCGATAGCATTTCTTGTTGAACTTGCGGTGCTTATTACGATGGTTGTGGGATATTTTGTATATTGGACCAATTCAAAATTGGGTAATATACAGCACGTAGAAATACAAGTGGAGAATGTTGATATAAATGAAGGTGCAAATGAAGCGCAAAAAGGATATACGACGATAGCTCTTTTTGGTATTGATGCAAGAAGCAATACATCTATGGCTGAGGGTAACAGAACAGATGCCATAATGATTGCCAGCATCAATAATGACACAAAGGAAGTTAAGATTGTTTCTGTATATAGGGATACCCTTCTGGAGATCAGAGATGGAAGTTCTATCACTTCAAAGGTAAATGCGGCATATTCTTATGGTGGACCTGAGCTTGCACTTAAGACGCTGAATGCAAATCTTGATTTGGAGATAACAGAATTTGTTACTGTTAATTTCCTAGCACTTACAAAGGCAGTAGATGATCTTGGCGGAATTGTCATAAACGTAAAAAGCAGTGAGCTTCCTGTCTTAAATTCTTCAATACAGGAACAGATTGGTGTTACAGGAATATATTCAGATGGTGTATTTACAACGGGCGATTTGCTGTTAAATGGTACCCAGGCAACGGCATATGCACGTATAAGAAGCACGGATCGTGGCGATATAACCAGAACAGAGAGACAGCGTGAGGTTATTGCAAAAATGGTTGCCAAAGCCAAAAAGTCTGATTTGTCAACAATTGAGGATATAATAGATGACGTTTTTCCAAATGTTTATACAAGTTTGGAAAGGAAGGAAATTATCAGTCTTGCATCTAGTCTGTTTAGTTATTCGATGGGAGATACTGCTGGCTTCCCATTTGTGTATGTACCAATATCAACGGATGCGAAAGGAGCAGTGCTCGTACCGGCAAATCTGGAAGCAAACGTGTCGGCACTCCATGAATTTCTGTTTGATACAAAAGACTATGATCCAAGCCAGACGGTTAAGAATATAAGTAGACAGATTGAAAATGAGACAGGAGTTGCTGAACAGGAAATTAATGTCGAGATTTTTAATCCGCAATAAAAGAGAGTAGTTTATGTTAAAAATAAATATCCCGGACGGAGCAGGATATATTATAAAAGAACTGAATAAAAATGGTTATGAGGCATATATAGTAGGGGGATGTGTAAGGGATGCATTGCTTGGAAGGGTACCCAGTGATTGGGACATCACAACCTCTGCTACACCTCAGGATATAAAACGTATTTTCCGTAGGACAGTTGATACAGGCATCGAGCACGGGACTGTTACTGTGCTCACATATGAGTATGCCCCGATAACAAGCTATGAGGTGACAACCTATAGAGTGGACGGGCAATATTTAGATCACAGGCGTCCGGACAGTGTGAGTTTTACAAACAGCTTATCTGAGGATTTAAAAAGGCGTGATTTTACAATCAATGCTATGGCATATAATGACGAACAGGGACTTGTTGATTTATATGGTGGATGCAATGATTTAAAAGATGGCATCATAAGATGTGTAGGAGCTGCTGATGAAAGATTTGACGAGGATGCCTTACGGATATTACGTGCAGTAAGGTTTGCAGCACAGCTTTCGTTTGATATCGAATCAGAAACAAGAGAAGCAATTAAACGGCATTGTAACTATTTAAGGGATATAAGTGCAGAACGTATTCAGACAGAGCTCACGAAACTTATTACATCAAAGAATCCTGAAAAACTGGTTATGGCATATGAACTTGGTATTACATCTGTAATTTTGCCCGAGTTTAATGCTATGATGGAAACCAAGCAGAATAACCCATATCATATATACAATGTGGGTATGCATACAATAGAGGTTATGAAAAATATTCCAGATACACCGGTACTTAGGTATACGGCACTTTTGCACGATGTGGGTAAGCCAAATACAAAACAATCCGGTGAAGATGGATATGATCATTTTTACGGACATCAGGAAGAAAGCCGGCAAATGGCGAGACAGATTTTGCGAAGGTTGAAGCTTGACAATAATACGGTTGATAAAACATGTCTTCTTATAAAGTATCACGATTTTGGAATATCAGAAGACGTCAGCAAAAAAAGTATCCGACGTTTTATAAGTAAACTTGGTGCAGAGAATTTTGAAGATTTTATGTATATCAGATATGCGGATATGGCAGGACAGAGCGATTACAGGTTGGCGGAAAGAAAACAGGTGATTGCAAAAATCAGGGATACGTTCAATACAATTGTCGAAGAGAAACAGTGCATAAGGCTTGCGGATCTGAAATTGAATGGCAGTGACCTTATAAGTATGGGAATGTCACCGGGAAAAGAACTTGGTGATGTTTTGAAATATTTGTTTGAACTTGTACTGGATAATCCTGAACTGAATGAAAAAGATAAGCTTGCCAAGTTGGCCTGTGAGTATAGAAAAAAAACAATATAGATGCATTAAAATCCCCTTTTGGACATACAATTAACAAGATTGATATGTGGAGGGGATTTATTTTGTCTGAGAAGCTTGCAGAGGTGTTTGAATCATACGATATGACGGTGTATAAGGTTATGCGTGGAAGAGAATCAAATGTGTTGAAAACAGATAAGGGAGTGAGGCAGCTTAGAAAATTGACGGTGGGGGAAAGCCGCCTGAATACAGAACGTCGATTTAAGGATGCCCTATGTTATGCCGGCTTTGACAGCATTGACCGATGTGTTTTGAATTCGTCGGGAGAGCTTGTAACATATGACAGATATAATAATCCATATGTTTTACGGGAATATGTCGAGGGGCAGGAAGTTAATCTCACAAATCAGGATGAAGTGGATTTAGCAGTACAAAACCTTGCAAGACTTCATATTAAAGGACAGGAGGTTTTCAGAAATACGGAACAGGATGTACATGTGCGTCATGTGTGCAGCTTTAAGAAACGGAATCAGGAACTTAAACGGGTTTATTCCTTTATAATGAGACAGCACCAGAAAAAGAGCTTTGAGGAATTATATTTAAACTCCTTTAAATATTTTTATGGGCAGGCTGAAATTTGTGAAAAGAATTTTGACATAGGTATTATGGATGATATAAAGACGCATGTTGGTTATTGTCATGGGATGTACAATCAGCATAGCATTTTAATCTGTAATGATAGTGAGGAACAAAAAATATTTACTACAAGCTTTGATAAATTTCATGTTGGAAACCAACTGGCCGATTTGTATCATTTTTTAAGGAAAGCGGTAGAAAAAAATAATTACAGTTTTCAGGTGGCAGAAAGAATACTGAAAATATACTCTGATATATGTCCGTTATCCAAAAAAGATATAGAATATATTTACATATTGTATTCTTACCCTGAGAAATTTTATAAGGTAAGTAATCAGTATATTAACACAGCAAAAAATTGGATTTCTCCTAAAATGCTGGAA
>CAMWGV010000006.1 GCA_947173945.1 uncultured Lachnospiraceae bacterium | reverse complement strand
GCATTACATGCGGACGTTCAGTCATGGTTCCCCGCAGGACGGTTGAGTCCTCTTTTAAAGGCTTTGTTCTTTAAAAATACAAGTTCTTTTTATTTTTCATTAATTTCATGTTTGGAAAGTTTTTTCTTTGGGAATAATTGGAATAACATGTTGTAAAAAAGTACAAAAAGTCACCCTTATATAATGAGCAAAATGCCAAAAATTATTTTTTAGGGTAATTCACTCTTACTTTTGAGAAAAAAATTTGATAATATAATAATGTAGTTATTGGCAAATTTGGAAAAGGAGGAAGAAATGTTTGACGTTGGAGATTACATTGTGTATGGTATTAACGGAATATGCCGTGTAGCCGATATTACACATCCGGAAATTTCAGGAGCAGATAATAACAGATTGTATTATGTTTTAATTCCGGAAAAAGAGAGAAACAGTAAATTGTTTTGTCCGGCAGATAATGACAGGATTATGATTCGGAAAGTAGTTAGTAACGAAGAAGCCCGCCAGATTATTGAAGAGTCTAAGGATATAGAGCCTCTTGATATACCGAATGAGCGGATGCGTGATGACAGCTACAAGAGTGTCATGAAAAGCGGCGATTGTAGAAAGTGGATACAGATTATAAAAACACTTCATATCAGAAAAAAGGAACGTGAGGAAAACGGAAAGAAAATAACTGCAACGGATGAGAGATATCTTAAGATGGCAGAGGAGGATTTATATTCTGAGCTTGCTCTTGCCACAGGAAGTGACAAAGAACAGATAAAAGAAATTATTTTGGAAAGTATCTAAAGCATAAGTCGGTGATGTTCACTGAAAAAACCTGCCATATTATAGCAGGTTTTTTTAGTTTACATGTAGAAAAAGGAAATAATATCTGATATAATTTTGAGATGTATAATGTATAAAATATGAGTAAGGTTTTACTTTTGATATATGGAGGCACCAAATGGGTAAGAAATGGAATAAAAATATTATAAGGGTTGGAGTAGTATTTACTATATCTGTATGTATATGTATTACATTCGGTGAGCTGATAAAGGAATGGAAAACCATTTTTGGCATTCTGGGAAAAGCATTTTCTGCTCTTACACCTATTATTATAGGTTTCATATTTGCATTTTTACTGAATCCCATCATGATATATATTCGGAGAGGGCTTGCATATATTTTCTCTAAAATATGGAAGGACAAGCCATATAATGTTTTATACCATAAAACAAAAGTGCCATCTCTTATAATTACACTTTTAATTTTTATTGGGATTTTAGCCGGATTTTTATGGATGGTTATACCGCGAATATATGAAAGTCTCAAAGTGCTGGTTGATAATATGCCGGGGTATTTGGAGAATGCACAGGCATGGGTTGAGAAAATGTTTGCCAAAAATGAGATGCTGGAGGGTAGATTTTCTGAGATTATAAATTATATTGAAAATAATGTCATGACAATTGTAGAAGGCAAAATCATGCCAAACATTGATACGATAGTATTACAGATTTCATCAGGAGTTATGATTGGTGTAAAGGCAGTTTTGAATTTCTTTGTCGGACTTATTGTTACCGTATATCTGCTTGGGAGTAAGGATGTGCTTATTGCTCAGGGGAAAAAGATAATATACTGCATTTTCTCAAAGAAGACCGGTAACAAAATTTTAGATGGCTGCGCTTACATCAATTCAGTTTTTGGTGGTTTTATAAATGGAAAAATACTTGACTCCATAATAATTGGAATCATTTGCTTTATCTTTACAAATGTTATTGACATGGAATATGCGGTGCTTATAAGTGTGATAGTCGGATGTACGAACGTTATTCCGTTCTTTGGACCATTTATAGGTGCAATACCGGGAGCGTTGCTTGCACTTATGGATGCACCGATTATGTGTGTTATTTTTGTTGTATTTATACTTGTGTTGCAGCAGTTCGACGGAAATATACTTGGACCGCTTATACTTGGAGATTCTACAGGTATATCCGGTATATGGGTGCTTATATCAATTCTTGTGGGAGGAGATTTATTTGGAGTTCCGGGTATGATACTTGGAGTTCCGGTGTTTGCATGTATTTATGCATTTTTTGCAGTGCAGCTCAGGGATGGGCTCAGAGCGAAAAATTTATCCTCAAAAACGGAGGATTATTTTAGGCTGACAGGCTTTGATGATGAAACGGGAGAACCGAAATATGCGGAGAAGTTTTATGGAAGAAGGACAATAAAAAACAAGAAAAAAAGTTTCTTTCAAAGGATAAAAGATAAAAGAGACGCAAAAAAAGAAGATGTAAGTGACGAAGAGAAAGCAAGTGACCAAAAAGAGGAGGAGTAAATATGGCAAAGGGAAGCTACACAACCGGACAGATACTTGATTGGATGGGCTATTTTTCAAAAACAATGGAGGTTAGTCCGGAGAAGATAAAGCTTTTGGATATCTGTGGAAAGATGAAAAATGTTATACCACTTGTTGAAACACACAAGAGAATCATCATATTTGCAGATGAAATGCACGAGGATTTGTTTTATGAATTCTGGGAGGCAGGCTTCGGAGAATACGATATGTGGTATGGTGTTGGTATAAAAGAAGAAGGACAGGTAAGACATGTTAAGATTAAAGAGGTTATCAACAGAAAGATAACAGCACCTACCGTAATATTTATCTTAAATGAAAACACGAGAGAGTCTTATAGAATCGGAATGAGAAATGATATGTTCTCAAAAGGACCAATCAAGTATGTGGGCAATGAGATAAGAGCTGTCATAATGAGCCTTCTGGGCGTTGATTCACAGGATACCATCTGTCTTGTAGATGCGGAAAGTATTGCAATAGAAGCAGCATTTGTTGCAGGTGACGGAACAATTATTTGTGTGGAAAACGATAATGGAGCAAAGGAGACGATGGAGGCTAATGTGAGACAATTTGGTGTCCATAACGTAAAGATTATCCCTGACCTTGACAAGGAGTCAATGGACAGTATTCCTGTTCCGAGGCTTTCGTTTATAGTTGCAAATAAGCATCTTGAGGAGGATATTGCAAGACTTTTAAAGAAAAATCCGAAGATGCAGTTTGTCATATATACTCTTGAGCTTGATATTCTATCCGGTATCAAGGGCTTGTTTGAAAAATACGGTATAAGCAACATGGAGGTTATACAGATATCTGTTTCAAAAACGGACAAAAACAGTGTATTTGTAGCACAGCCTTCACCGTGGCTTATAACAGGTGAGGTGTTGTAAATGGCAATTGGGGCACTCCCGAATGATTCGATGATGCTGTTAAGCTTCGTAAATACAAGAATGAGGGATGATGGCATAAGCTTGGACGAGCTTTGTGTACAGTTTGAGGCAGATAGAGCAGAACTAGAGGAAAAGCTTGGCAAAATAGGATATACTTACAACGATGAGCTGCACAGGTTTGTATAGGAATCTGTATGGCAATAAAAATACATTTATAAAATTATATGCTGACTGGAGGAAGAAAAAAGCATGGCGAGTGGATATAATCATAAGCTGATTGAAGGAAAATGGCGTAAAAAATGGGAAGAAAATCCCATAAATGTAAATGATGGAAAAAAACCAAAATATTACTGTCTTGATATGTTTCCATACCCATCAGGAAATGGTCTTCATGTGGGACATTGGAGAGGGTATGTTATATCGGATGTATGGAGCAGATATAAGCTTATGCAGGGACATTATGTAATACATCCTATGGGTTGGGATGCGTTTGGTCTCCCGGCAGAAAATTATGCAATAAAAAATGGTGTACATCCGAGTATATCCACAGCATCAAATGTTGCAAATATTAAGAAGCAGATCAATGAAATAGCTGCAATTTACGATTGGGATATGGAGGTAAACACGACTGACCCTGAGTATTATAAATGGACACAGTGGATATTTGTACAGATGTTCAAAAAAGGACTTGCATATGAGAAGCAGATGCCGATTAACTGGTGTCCGTCATGTAAGACAGGACTTGCAAATGAGGAGGTTGTAAATGGCAAATGTGAGCGCTGTGGTGCTGATGTTACAAAGAAAAACCTTCGTCAATGGATGCTTAAAATAACTGCGTACGCAGAGAGACTTTTAGCTGATCTGGATAAGCTGGATTGGCCGGAAAAGGTTAAGAAAATGCAGAGTGAGTGGATTGGAAAGTCCTATGGAGCAGAGGTTGACTTCAAGGTTGACGGAATGGATGAAACAATAACCGTATATACTACCAGACCTGATACCCTTCATGGTGCAACCTTTATGGTTCTTGCTCCTGAACATGAGCTGGCAGCAAAGCTTTCAACGGCTGAGACCAAGGAGGCAGTGGACCAATACATTTATGAGGCTTCCATGAAGTCAAATGTTGACCGTATGCAGGACAAGGAAAAAACAGGTGTGTTTACAGGAAGCTATGCCATCAATCCTTTAAATGGGAAAAAGACACCTATATGGCTGTCAGACTATGTTCTTGCAGATTATGGTACCGGTGCAATTATGTGTGTACCTGCACATGATGACAGAGACTTTGAATTTGCCAAGAAATTTGACCTTCCTATTATTCAGGTTATTGCCAAGGATGGTAAGGAAATCGAAAACATGACGGAAGCATATACAGATGCGTCAGGTACAATGATAAATTCAGGTGACTGGAATGGTATGGAGTCAGCTATTCTCAAAAAAGAGGCTCCGGCCATGATAGAGGAGAAGGGTTACGGAAAGAAGACGGTCAATTACAAGCTTCGTGACTGGGTTTTCTCCCGTCAGAGGTATTGGGGTGAACCAATTCCTATTGTTCATTGTCCTGATTGTGGAGCAGTTCCTGTGCCTGAGAATGAGCTTCCATTGCTTCTTCCGGATGTTGAGTCATATCAGCCTACAGGAACAGGAGAGTCACCGCTTGCAGATATAACAGAATGGGTAAATACTACTTGTCCATGCTGTGGAAAGCCTGCAAAGCGTGAAACAAATACAATGCCTCAGTGGGCAGGTTCCTCATGGTACTTCTTAAGATATGTTGACAGCAAAAACAAGAATGAGCTTGTCAGCAGGGAAAAGGCAGATAAGTATCTTCCTGTTGATATGTATATTGGTGGTGTAGAGCATGCTGTACTGCATCTTTTATACTCAAGATTTTATACAAAGTTCCTGTATGATATAGGGGTTGTTGATTTTGAGGAACCATTTAAGAGATTGTTCAATCAGGGTATGGTTTGTGGCAGGGATAAGGTTACAGGTGCTGCTACAAAAATGAGCAAATCACTTGGAAACATTGTGTCACCGGATGATATTGTAAGGGATTACGGATGTGACACATTAAGAATGTACGAGCTGTTTATTGGACCACCGGAGCTTGATTCCATATGGGATGACAGTGGCATGGAGGGAATATACAGATTTATCAACAGATTCTACTCGATGTTTACAGCAAACCTTGATAAGAATGCACCTGAGACAAAGGAACTTGTCAAGCTTCGTAATAAGCTTGTCTTTGATATCACACAAAGACTGGAGCAGTTCAACTTAAATACTGTTATTTCAGGATTTATGGAGTACAATAACAAGTTTATGGAGATAACAAAGGCTGGTGGTGTTGACAGGGAAACGCTTAAAACAATGGTCCTTCTTATTGCTCCGTTTGCACCTCACATGGGCGAAGAGCTTTGGGAGATGCTGGGTGGCAAAGATTCCGTATTCCATCAGGAATGGCCAACCTATGATGAGTCGGCCATGAAGGATGATGAAAAGGAAATTGCCGTTCAGATAAACGGCAAGACAAGGGTAACGGTCAATATTTCAGTAAATGACGACAAGGACACTGTTATTTCCAAGGCAAAGGAGGCTCTTGGTGACAGGCTTACAGGAAATGTCATCAAGGAAATATATGTTCCGGGTAAAATAGTAAATATAGTTATGAAATAGACATGAATGATTTAATCATTTGAAATTTTTGCTTTTCAGCAGGTGAAAGCGACTCCTCTATGGCATCCAGAAGGAGCTCGCTTTCATTTTTTGTAAAGCCCATTTGGCGGCGGTTTAGCTCCTGATTAATCTTCATCATTTCAGGAAGAAGCTCTTCCATTGATTTGTACTTGCTTTTTTCCTTTATTTCCATGATTATTTTTATTTTTAAAGGGTCTATATTTTTTAATTTAGGATTGTTTTCAAAGGAGTGGGAACTGTTATTTCCATTGCTGTTGTCGTTATATCCATTATTGTCATATCTGCTGTTGTTGTCATATCCGTTATTGTTTCTGCTGTATCTGTTATTATTGTTTCTGCTGTATCTGTTATTATTGTTATCCTGTCCGTTATTATTACCGCTGTATCGGTTGCTATTGTTATCATATCCATTATTATTGTATCTACTGTTGTAGCTGTATCCATTATTACCGTTATTGTTATATCTGTTATACATGTTTAATCCCTTTCATTTAATATTGCCATGACACTTTCATACAAATCCTGTGAGCCATTATGGTCTTCACAAGGTTCTGTAAAGTGGTCTTCACAAGGCTCTGTAAAGCGGTTTTCACAAGGTTCTGTAAAATGGTTTTCAAAAGGAGGTTCAGGGGGTGGTTTTGGCATGGAATTCATAACCTCCATCATGGACATCATCTGTTTCATCTGTTTGAAGGTGTTTGCGTAATCACCTGGAAGAAAATTACATATGCTGCCAAGCATTTCTTCAGAACTGCCCGGATGGCAGTCAAAACCGCACTCGGAAATATATGATCTGTCATTCAGACTTTGCATTATCATCGTAAGCTCCCGATATTTTATGTAAAGAACAAGGGGAAGCTTGTATTGATAGTCTACAAAAGGAACCATAGCTTCAAGGAGAAAAAGGGAATCGTCATTTATTAACTTGTCGAGTGGATGAATCCGCATAGGACGATTCATAATATATCCTCCGTTTTTCTATGATTATTATTAACTATTATATGCATAAAATTTAAGGCTGATGCCCATTAGCGGAACAACAGCCTTTTCTTTCCTTGGGTTGTAATATATAAGATATTACTTATCAAATATTAGCAACCACAGCCACAACCATTGTTGTTTCCGCCACAGCAGAAGAGAAGGATGAGGATAATCCAAATCCATTCGCAGCCATTATTGCAGCCACAGCCATCTCCACTGAAGAAGCTACCGCTGTTACAATTTCCGAGGAATAAGATAATTAATATAATCCATATGCAGCTGCAGTTGTTGCCTCCGCTGAAGACATTTCCGCAACCACAACCACACTGAGTAGCTGATAAATCGCTCATGTGTATACCTCCAAATTATTCTTATGCTTTATACTATTCATTCTTTTTAAAGTTGTTAAAAATGTTTTTGCCAAAATTAATTGTGGCTATTGGAAAAAAGAGGTATAATGAAAATAATATGCACTGATGCGAGGATATTATATTGACAGGAAAACGATTTGAAAAGCTTATAATGAAAAACACATTTGCTGTTGCTATCCCGGCTTTAGCTGTTTTTATTGTGCTTGTTTTTATGTTTTTAAAATATCCCATTTTGGAGAGAATCAGCAATCAAAATATCGATAATGCCGTTAATCTCAACGAAACTCTATCTACGTTATATAAAAATCATACAAGCAATGTTACCTATAATGTTAAAGAGCTTAAGTATACAGGTCTTGATTATTATGTGGATGGTAAAATGAAGGGAGCATATTATTATTATATGACAGATAGTAATCTTGTGTTTTTTCTTATGAGGACAGATAAACCGGAATCGTCAATAACCAAGAAAGTTAAGGGGACAATTGTGAGGGATAATGTATCTACGGACTATATTGTAAACCAGCTTTCCATGGAGGCGGGTTTTTCTGATGAATTACTTAAAAACTACCAATGTGAGTATATTATAAGCGAACTGGATTACCCTTATCTTTTTATTTTTATGGTTTATCTTTTATTTCTTACACCGATTATAGTTTGCGCAATTATACTTGGGTATACAATGTGTGTCTGGACAAATCCTTCCATGCACCCACAGTCAAGACAGCTTTCGATTTATGGCGTACCAAAGGCGGTTATCGGTGAACTGGATAATCAGCTTAAAAACAGTCTGATATACAAATCGGGAAATATCTATATTACGAGAGAGTACATGGTTGTCAGCTACCTTACAAAAACGGATGTGGTGAGACTGGATGCCATCAAATATTTATCAAAGGATGTAGTCGAGAAAACAAATGGAATCGGTCGGAAGAGAGAGGTCTTTCGGCTGACAATGGCAAGCCCTGATAAAATGTATTATGAGGTGGATTTTGCAAATGAAAATATTGTTAATACGGTAATAAAATATATTAAGGATGTAAATCAATATGTCTCATCTGTCTAAAAAAACTTGACCAGTTTGCAAAGGAGGACTATGAATGAAAATGACATTTTCCGATAGCAAAAACTACTTGACAAGAAATAAAGTTATGCTAGAATACCTTTATGTGAATATTTAAAAGCCATGATGGTGCAACAAGGACTTATATGTTCCTACAGAGATGAGAGGTCGCTGGCTGAGAGCCTTTCTTAAGATAATTATAAGTCTCATTTTCACACCGGAGCTGCATGCCTGAACTTACAGTAGGGCGTGACGTGATATGTACGTTACACATTTTTAAAGAGCAGTCATATATGGCTGAAAACGGGTGGTACCGCGGATTATTTTCGTCCCTTTGTTAAGGGGCGTTTTTTATTTCTGATTATAAGGAGGAAAAAATAATGAAGGAAAAGCTTCAGGGCATCAAGGACAAGGCTCTTGCAAGTATAGAGCAGGCAAAGGATGCTTCAATGATTAATGACATTAAGGTAGCCATACTTGGAAAAAAGGGCGAGCTTACACAGGTTCTTAAGGGGATGAAGGACGTTGCCCCAGAGGACAGACCTAAGGTTGGACAGCTTGTAAATGAGGCTAGACAAAGCATTGAAGAAAAATTAGAGGCAAAGTTAAAGAGCATAAACAATGCCATGAGGGCAGAGAAAATGAAGCGTGAAACGATTGACGTTACGCTTCCGGGTGTTAAGAAAATTCAGGGACACAGACATCCGAACCAGATTGCAATTGAGGATTTGGAGAGAGTGTTTATAGGTATGGGTTATGAGGTCGTTGAGGGACCGGAGATAGAGTATGACAAGTATAACTTTGAGCTTCTCAACATACCTGCAAACCACCCTGCAAAGGATGAGCAGGATACATTTTATATTACGAAGGATATTCTCTTAAGAACCCAGACTTCACCGGTTCAGGCGAGAATTATGGAGCAGGGAAAACTGCCGATCAGAATTATTTCACCGGGAAGGGTTTTCCGTTCCGATGAAGTGGATGCAACACATTCACCATCGTTCCATCAGATGGAGGGACTTGTTATAGATAAAAATATTACTATGTCTGACTTGAAGGGAACGCTTGACCAGTTTGCAAAGGAGTTTTTTGGAGAAAATACAAAGACGAAATTCAGGCCACATCATTTTCCATTTACAGAGCCATCAGCAGAGGTTGACATAACTTGTTTTAAATGTGGTGGAAAGGGATGCCGTGTATGTAAAGGAAGTGGATGGATAGAAATTCTCGGTTGTGGAATGGTTCATCCTCATGTGCTTGAAATGTGTGGAATTGATCCTGAGATATATTCAGGATTTGCATTTGGAATCGGTCTTGAAAGAGTAACATTGCTTAAATATGAGATAGACGATATGCGTCTTCTGTATGAGAACGATGTAAGATTTTTAAATCAGTTTTAATTAGTGAAAGTAGAGGTAAAAGCATATGAATACACCAATATCGTGGATTAAAGCATACGTTCCTGATTTGGACGTAGATATAAATGAATTTGTTGACGCCATGACTCTTTCGGGTTCTCATGTAGAGGGTTATGAAAAAAAGGATAAAAACCTTGAAAAAATTGTTGTGGGACGCATAGAAAAAATTGAGAAGCATCCGGATGCAGATAAGCTTATTGTATGTCAGGTGAATGTTGGAAGTGAAACTTTGCAGATTGTGACAGGAGCGCCAAATTTAAAAGAGGGAGATATTACTCCGGTTGTTCTTGACGGAGGTAAGGTAGCAGGCGGACATGATGGTTCCCCTCTTCCTGAGGATGGAATTAAAATAAAAAAGGGAAAGCTCAGAGGAGTAGAATCCTGTGGTATGATGTGCAGTATTGAGGAGCTTGGTTCCTCAAGAGATTTGTACCCTGAGGCTCCGGAAAATGGAGTTTATGTATTTCCTGAGGATGCAGATGTTAAGCCGGGAGACGATGCTGTTGCAGCACTCGGACTGAATGATGCCGTGGTTGAATATGAGATAACATCAAACAGAGTTGACTGCTTCTCAATGATAGGTATGGCAAGAGAGGTTGCAGCAACCTTTGACAAGAAATTTATACCACCTGTTGTTACGGTAAAGGGTAGCGGTGGAGACGTAAATGACTATGTATCGGTTGAGGTACAGGACACGGACCTTTGTACACGCTACACTGCAAGGGTTGTAACCGACATTAAAATAGGTCCTTCTCCAAAATGGATGAGGGAAAGGCTTGCCGCACAGGGTATACGTTCCATTAACAATTTGGTTGACATAACTAATTATGTTATGGAGGAATATGGACAGCCAATGCATGCATATGACCTTGATACCATTGCAGGAAATAAAATTATAGTAAGACGTGCAAAGGATGGAGATAAATTTACAACTCTGGATGGACAGGAAAGAACGATGGACCATGATGTTCTTATGATATGTGATGGTGATAAGGAAATTGGTATTGCCGGAATCATGGGTGGAGAGAACTCCATGGTTACTGACAGTATAAATACACTTTTGTTTGAGGCGGCATGCTTCGATGGAACAAATATAAGATTGTCAACAAAGAGAATCGGGCTTACGACTGATGCTGCTGCCAAGTTTGTAAAAGGACTTGATCCTAATCTTGCAATTCTTGCAATGAACAGAGCATGTCAGCTTATTGAGGAGCTTGGCTGTGGTAAGGTAGTAGACGGAGTAGTTGACGTTTATCCGAATCCGGTTTCTGAGGTTAAGTTGCCGTTTGAACCTGAAAAAATGAACAGACTTCTGGGAACGGAGGTATCAAGTGCCCAGATGCTTGGTTATTTTGAAAAGCTTGGTCTTAGCTATGACGAAAAGACAAATATGCTGACGATACCTACATTCAGACAGGATTTGAAGTGTATGGCAGATTTGGCAGAGGAGGTAGGAAGATTTTATGGATATGATAACATTCCTACAACACTTCCTAAGGGTGAGGCTACTGCAGGTAAAAAGCCTTATTCAGAGAGAATTGCTGACAAGGTTAGGAATATCTGTGAAAGCAATGGATTTTCGGGAGCAATGTGCTATTCATTTGAGAGTGCCAAAGTATTTGATAAGCTTTTACTTCCTGCTGATGCAAAGGAGAGAAGTGCGATTGAGATAATGAATCCTTTGGGTGAGGACTTCAAGATCATGAGAACGCTTCCTTTAAATGGAATTCTTACATCGATTGCAACAAACTACAACAGAAGAAATAAGGAGGCAAGGCTTTATGAGCTTGCAAATGTATATATACCGAAAGCACTTCCGCTTACAGAGCTTCCTGATGAAAAAATGAAGCTTGCCATGGCAATGTATGGAGCCGGTGATTTCTTCGATTTGAAGGGTGTAATTGAGGAAATGTTCGATAAGCTTGGATTTGGTAAGGAAGTAACCTTTGAGCCGGTAAGCAGTCATACATTCCTGCATCCGGGAAGACAGGCAGATATAAGGAAAGGTAATATTGATATTGGATATATGGGACAGCTTCATCCTGAGGCTGCTGACAATTATAATATTAAGACCGAGGTATATGTGGCAGTCTTGAACATGGATATTGTTACAATGCTGTCTACATTTGACAGGAAGTATGAGGGAATTGCCAAGTTCCCTGGAATGACAAGAGATTTAAGCCTTGTTGTGGATAAAGCTATTTTTGTTGGACAGATTGAGGCTGTAATAAAAAAATGCGGTGGAAAGCTGCTTGAATCAGTTAAGCTCTTTGATGTATATGAGGGTGAGCAGGTAGCAGAGGGAAAGAAGTCAGTTGCTTACAGTATGACCTTTAGAGCAAAGGACCGGACCCTTGAGGATGCTGAGGTTAGTAAACTAATTGACAAAATTTTAAATGAGCTTGGTAAGCTTGGAATTGAGATACGTGCTTAAGCTATGATGGTAATAGAAAGGCAGTTCTTGGAGGATATTTATGACACAGGAATTTAAATTGAGTGATTTTAATTATGAGCTCCCACAGGAGCTTATAGCTCAGGATCCACTTTTAAAGAGAAGTGATTCCAGATTAATGGTCTTAAACAGGGAGACAAATTCCATAGAGCATAGACATTTTCATAATGTAACGGACTATTTTCACGAAGGGGACTGCCTTGTAATAAATGATACAAAGGTTCTTCCTGCACGGCTGATAGGTGTGAAGGAAGAAACCGGTGCATCGATTGAGGTGCTTCTTTTAAGAAGACTGGAGGATAAAACGTGGGAGACTCTTGTTAAACCGGGTAAAAAGGCAAAGCCGGGAGCCGTGATATCCTTTGGAGACGGAAAGCTTATTGGTAAGGTGAAAAGTGTTGTTGAGGATGGAAACAGAGTCATTGAGTTTACCTATGATGGAATATTTGAAGAGGTGTTGGACGAGCTTGGACAAATGCCGCTTCCGCCTTATATAACACACAGGCTGCAGGATAAGGATAGATATCAGACTGTGTATGCAAAGCACACGGGTTCAGCTGCAGCACCTACAGCAGGACTTCATTTTACGAATGAGCTGTTAACGGAAATTGAGAAAAAAAATGTCCATATAGCAAAAATAACATTGCATGTAGGACTTGGTACGTTCAGACCTGTGAAGGTTGAAAATATAAAGGAACATCATATGCATAGCGAATACTATACAATAGATGATGAGGCAGCAGGACTCATTAACGAGACGAGAAAAAATGGAGGAAAAATAATAGCTGTCGGAACTACAAGTACAAGAACTCTGGAAACAGCGGCAGATGATAGGGGATATATAAAGCCATGCAGTGGCTGGACCGATATTTTTATATATCCTGGATATAAGTTTAAGGCTGTGGACAGACTAATTACTAATTTTCATCTTCCGGAGTCAACACTGCTTATGCTTGTTTCTGCTTTTTATGACAGGGAACAGGTTCTTTACGCATATGAGCAGGCGGTACAGGAAAAATACAGATTTTTTTCCTTTGGGGATGCAATGATATTGCTGTAGTAACCATTAAGGAAAGCATGATAAACATTAGGAGAGGAGCAGACATATGAGATCGATTAGAAGAAGCTTGAAAATGTTCAGGTTTAATTTGTCTGCAATTATTTTATTTGAACTGATATATAAAATATTTTCTCTTGCACTTCTTGTGCCACTGATTTATTATCTGTTAAATTATTCTGTTAAATGTGCAGGTATACCATATTTAACGACAGACAATATGAATTTGTATTTAAAGGCATCATCCACCTATGGAATTGTATTTTTAATATTATTGGCTGTTGCGATGCACATTCTTGTAGATATTTCGGCACTTATATATGCTATGGAGGCATCACACAGAGAAGATAAAACAAACCCGATGGAATTGCTTTTAAAGGGTGTTTTTAATGCTATAAGGATTGTAAATCCTAAAAATATGCCGGTTATACTTTATGTTCTTTTTGTGCTC
Organism: uncultured Lachnospiraceae bacterium; assembly: GCA_947173945.1. GTDB lineage: Bacteria > Bacillota > Clostridia > Lachnospirales > Lachnospiraceae > Coprococcus_C. Next base: position 59,815 of record CAMWGV010000006.1, on the reverse strand, counting down.
CCATTTACAAATACGGTTTTTATTTCAGGTTCCATTGCAGGTATTCACATTCCAGAGGTATTTGAACGTTTTATTATACAAAATAAAACCATGATAATCTGTATAGGAGCCGTTTATCTGATTATTTGTCTCAGTGCCATGTTTTTTGTCTTTACGCTGAATTATTTTTCTCTTTATAAGGTCAGTTATAAGGATGCTGTACGAATGAGTAAAAAGACAGTGAGAAAGCATAGAATCAAGGTTTTGTTTGGAATCGTGTTCTGGAATATGGTTATAACGGCACTGTTATTTTTACTTGAGGGAACACTGGCATCTGCGGTTTTAGGGCTGTTGACGAAGATTATTTCATACAAAGAGCTTTATTTTGTGTTTCGAAATATTGTAAGAATAAGCTTTGTAATTTTATATCTTATATTTTCGCTTATTTCCACCCCGTTAATCTATGCGTATATTTGTAATAGCTTTTATGAGATAGAGGGTGATGTCGGCTTTGAAGAGTATGAACGTATTATGGAAAAAAGAGGATATAAGGGACATTATCCGATGGAAGGAAAAAAGAAAAAGGTGATGGTAGCGCTTGTGACTATTCTGGCAATCGGGTTGAATGCGTTTTATCTTTATCTTAGTATTAGTAACAGGGTAGGGCTTCGGATTGCATATCCAACGAGAGCCAGTGTGACTGCCCACAGAGGTGATTCGGAGCATGCACCGGAAAATACAATGGCTGCGATTGCCCTTGCATTTGAAAATCAGGCAGATATTATTGAAATAGATGTGCGGCAGACAATAGATGGGCAATTTATTATTATGCATGACGCAAGTATGGAAAGAACGACAGGTGTGAATAAAAATGTTGAGGATGCAACTTTTGAATTCATACAACAGTTAGATGCAGGAGGCTGGTATTCAGAAGAATATAAGGGCGAGAAAATACCTACACTTGAGGAAGTGCTTGCTTATGGACAGGAAAATAATATTTTTTTGAACATAGAACTTAAACCGGCAGATTCCAACTACAATTATGAGGAAGGAGTCATGGAGCTCATAGAGAAATATGATTATACTGACCATTGCTATGTTGCATCTACGGAGTATAACATACTGAAAAAAATGAAAGAAATTAACCCGGATATCAAGACATTATATATAATGAAAATGGCATTTGGCAATTTTGGTAATATGCAGGATATAGATGCCTTCAGTATAAGACATAATTTTATAAGCAATGAAATTGTGCGTGATATACACAAGCAGGGAAAGCTTGTGTATGGTTGGACGATAAATACAGAGGAAAGTATTAAAAAGCTTCTTTTGATGGATGTGGATGGCGTTATAACTGATGCACCATATGAAACAAAGGATATCATATATAACGCTAATGACAGTCTGCTTACGGACTGGATGCAGAGACTTATAAAGGAGTATTAGTTTGTGAAGTATGCTTCAATAAGCTTTATAAGTGCAAGGTAATCGTTTTTGTGTATAAGCTCGCCTGCTGAGTGCATTGCAAGCATAGGGATTCCGATATCTGCTGCTTTAGCAGGCAGATAGGAAGATAAAATAGGACCAAGTGTCTGACCGCCCGCCATTCCTGAACGGTTTGCCTGACGTTGGAGCTTGATGTGATTGCTTTGGCAAAGAGCTGAAACTACGGCACCTGCTTCACTGTCTGTAACATATCGCTGTGAAGCACTGCTTTTTAAAACAATACCATCACCCAAAATTACATTGTTTGTCACATCGCTCTTTTCCGTATAATTTGGATGTGTTGCATGTGCAACGTCAACAGATAATGTAAACATATTAGAAATATCCGGCTTTCTGCCATGAATTTTCTCCATAATATCTTTTAATAATATTGAGTCTGCACCTTGTTTTGAACGGCTCCCTATTTCCTCATTGTCAAAAAAAGCAGTGACAGCAGTACAAGTAGGTTTTTTGCATGAGCAAATTGCACGACAAAGAGCACTGACGGAGGAAATGTTATCAATACGGGGTGCTGTGAGAAAATCATCCTCTAAGCCTACAAACGTAGGGGCTCCGTAGACATAGAGGTACAGGTCATAATCCAGAATTGTTTCTGGGTCTATGTTTTCTTTGGCTGCAATATAGCTAAGCAACGGATTTGAGGAATCTTCATCCGGAAAGGAAGAAAGAAGTCCTGCTATTGGTATGAGTTCTTTTTGCATGTCTGTTTCTGAATTTTTCTTGTCACGTGCCAAATGTGGTGCTAAGTTTGGTATAATAAAAACAGGCTTATCTGAGTCAAATAAACGAACCTCAGGTGAAAATACATTTTCGCCCTGAAGTACAAGCTTGCCGGCTAATCCAAGTGGTCTGTCAAACCAGCTTGCGGTTATTAAACCGCCATATGGTTCAACATTTACCTGAAGATATCCATTTTTTCTTATTATTGGATTTGGCTTGAGCTTAAGCATAGGAAAATCCGTATGTGCCACAGCAAGACGCGTATTGACACTTTCCTTGTTGTAAATAAATGCTACGAGCATAGAGGAATAAGGAGACAGCATATATCTTCCACCGTCCTCAAGATTAAATTCACCGTCCATACAAAGGTTTACAAATCCATTTTCAGACAGGATGCTTTTACATTGGTTAACTACGTGAAATTGGGTTTTTCCTCTTTCGAGAAGATTAATAAAGTCGTTCATTTTATACCTGCTTTTCCATTTATTGATTTCTTAAACATCTTTTTATAAAATCATATATTGCTTGTGTGGTTTTTTCATCATAGTGAAGACCATCATATGTAGTATACCCATTAGAGGTCAAAAAAGTATACGTGTCAATTATTTTTATATCGGAACCATTCAGTCCTTCTAACATTTGTGTGTTAAAGCTTTCTACGGCAGCGTTTGTAACAGGGTATCCAATGTTTGCACATTTTGCATCGTCCACAGGATTTACAAGCATGTAATATACCTCTGCATCAGAGCTTGAGTCCAGCTGCGTAAGCGCTTTTACATAGCCATCATTTCCGATTCCGACATCATTTACACCTAAGCCTACCACAATTCTTGTGTTGCTGTCTGCTTTTGCCAGTATATCATTCATGTTGCTGTTTAAAAAATAAAGTCCGACACCGTTCTCGCAGAAAAATGTATCGGATGCACCACCGCATTCCGACATTGCAACATATCTTGAGTCTCCAACAAATATATAGGTATGATTATCAGGCACTTCCGCATCCTCCCCTGTAAGATTATCTGAAAAGTCAAAATCCGCATTTGGTGATAAGATTATATTGCTATAATCGGGTTCCTGTGCTGTTTCGGTATTTTCTGCTGCACGGCGGTTATCCTCATAGCTTTTATAGAGTAAAACTTCTGTAGTTCCGAGTAGAAGAAAAACAATTAGCAGGAAAATCCATATTATATTATCAGATTTCATAGTTGATGCTCCAATCTGTTATACGTTAGGCAATTGCAAAACTTAAGTTTTTGTGAACGTCCGTTGTACAATATAGACAAATCAACACAGGCACGCTTTCGCTGCTTGTCGCTCGCAACGGTGCCCTTGCGCTGGAAACGACTTGTCCTCAGGACACCGTCTGCTTCGCAGACACCTCAGGACATACCTCGCTAAGTACCGGCGGCTCCAAAGCACCTGTTTATGATATTGTCTATATTGTACAACTAGATATTGAAAATAAGGAGTTTTGCAATTATCTAATTATATCATATATATATTTAAAAGTTAAGAGACAAGTTGAGGGGAAGAGATAGTCATCCTTTCGTGACTGGAACATGATAAAGCATTATATATGGGGATAGGTGAGACGATAAAATATACGGACATGCAATGATTATTGGATGAAAAGGAGCTGTATGAATGGATATTGAATTAAGGTCACATTATTATAATTATTACAATGTCAAAGGAAGATATAAGACATCGGAACCTATAAAAGCAGGATGGGCAGAAAGCTATGAAAGCGTTGAGGACAGAATTGAGGGGAACAACAGAAATAAAGACAGCGAATTATATAAGGCATACGTTAAATTAGAGAATATATATTATGATTTGGGAGTAGCGAATCGTGCAAAATATTCAAGCTATGAGGAATTACAAAATGCCATAGCTCAAAAATATAGTTCGGCAGAGTATTATTCAAAGTATTCCTCTGCTGAACGCAACGCAATGTATCAAAATGAGCTTAGTATGAGTGCGTTTGGACATTGCGGTAATATGAATGATCCCAGACTGGGCGGACCGGTTCATGGGGAAACAGACAGCGAGAAAAAAAGCTATAACCGCCAATGTGTGAACAATCAAATAAATAATATATTTACAAATAACGGAATTAGTCGGACGTCTTTTGAAAACAGCAGCTTTTCTTTTACTATCAATCCATATACATACCAGCTTACTGTTGAAGGAAATGCTGATCAATCTATTATGTCAAAAATGGAAGCTTTGCTGAATGAGAATAGAAATTCAAAAGAGTTATTTTTCCATATTCTAAATAGTATTGGAAGTATAAATGTAAATAAAAATGTGTTGGCAAAATACAGGGTGGCAAGTCTGTTGAGGGAGTACACTGACTTGGATATTCGGAATTTTACGCAAACGAAAGATGGTCTTATAGATGGGAATGGAAATAGTATTTTAGATATATTCAAGAAAAATATTAAGGAATCGTCGAAGATTCCGTCAGAATTTAAAGGAGCCGCATACGATAATTTTGCTGGGTATGTAAATCAAATTACAAAAGTAGATGTAAACAGTATTGATGATATGTATTTGAGCATTGGATTTGAAAACGGACAATTAAAGGATATGAATAATAGCAATATTATAAGGACGGGTTTTGATTTTGCATATTGATAAACGGGACTTACGATAAATTTACATTGCCAATCGTATTGTATCGTTGGTATAATGTGCGTAAACGCACATTATACTTTGCGAAAGAACATCGCAAATAGCGCATCGCCAATCTGCGATTGACGATATGGTATAATATGCCTATATAACAACATACATTACAGGAGAAGCAATATGGAATTTAAAAGAGTAAAGAGTATAAAAGGGGAACTTACGGTTCCTGGAGATAAATCGATATCCCATAGAAGTATTATGCTAGGCTCCCTTGCAAAGGGGACAACAGAAGTGACCGGATTTTTACAGGGGGCGGACTGTCTCTCCACTATATCATGCTTTCGCAAAATGGGAGTGGATATAAGCAACAGGGGTGACGGAACCGTTGCTATCAGCGGAAAGGGTATGAGAGGACTTGTGGCACCGAAAGATACCCTTGATGTCGGAAATAGCGGAACTACTACAAGGCTTATGTCAGGTATACTGGCAGCACAGCCTTTTGAATCAAGAGTAAACGGTGATGCATCAATACAAAAAAGACCAATGAAACGGATAATGACTCCACTTGCCATGATGGGAGCTGACATACGAAGTGAGCTTGGGAATGATTGTGCTCCTCTTATTATAAAGGGTATGGATTTAAAGGGTATAAGCTATTTATCACCTGTTGCATCCGCACAGGTTAAGTCGGCTATACTTTTTGCAGGGCTGTATGCTGAGGGGCAGACATCAGTAACGGAGCCGGCACTTAGCAGAAACCATACGGAACTCATGCTTGAGGAATTTGGTGTTGATATAAAAACAGAGGACAAAACAGTGACAATATCTCCTGCAAAGGAGCTTCTGGCAAGGAAGATAAATGTGCCGGGAGATATATCTTCAGCCACATATTTTATGGTTGCAGCGGCAATTACGCCAAATTCCTGTGTAACTGTAAAAAATGTGGGAATAAATCCGACAAGAGACGGAATAATAAGAGTTATGCAGATGATGGGAGCAGATATATCTGTGGAGAACACATCAGAAACAGGAGAGCCGACAGCAGATATAACGGTCAGGTCATCAGGTCTTAAGGGCTGTGTCATAGGTGGGGATATCATCCCGACTCTTATTGATGAAATTCCTGCAATAGCAGTTCTTGCATGCTTTGCTGATGGAGAAACTGTCATAAAGGATGCGGAGGAGCTTAAAGTAAAAGAGTCAAACCGGATAGATGTGATGGTGTCTAATTTAAAATCAATGGGTGCCGACATAGAGGCAACAGAGGATGGTATGATTATAAATGGTGGCAGGGAGCTTCATGGGGCATACATAGACAGTAAGCTTGACCACCGTATTGCAATGAGCTTTGCAGTTGCAGCCATGAATGCTGATGGCAAGACAGATATAGATGGGTTTGAGTGTGTGGATATATCGTATCCAGAATTTTATGAGGATTTAAACAGGTTAGTTGAAGGTTAGCATTGTTATAGGGGAAACGAAAAAAATAAGTGGGATGATGCATTAAATGCGTCATCCCACTTTGTTCTTTAATAGGAAACTTCGTTTCCTATTGGCATATGTCCTGAGGTGTCTGCGAAGCAGACGGAGCCCTGAGGACAATAACGCTCCTTGCGGAGCCTGCTAAGATACGAACTGCAGCGTCGATGACGCTTTGTTCTAAACATCTATCGTAGGTACATCAGCTGCTTCCGTGTCATCAGCATCGGATGCTTCTGTATCTTCCGTATCCTTTGGAGTATCGGCTTCCTTGACCTCAGCAGCCGGCTGCTCATCCTGATTTATGGAAACGTAATCTCTTTCAGCAGGAGTGATATCCTCGAAGAATATTTCGTCCTCCTCAACAAAGTCTTCCTCATTCTCATTGGACATTGGAAGCTTGTCCTTTATAGCTGTTGTAACCTTTTTGATTTTTTCATCAAAATTATGTTCCTGATATACCTTTGATTCCTTAATTTTGTCTTTGAATGCATAGCAGATACCGCCGACTGCAGCCGCAGCAACAGTAAATTTGAGCATTCCTTTTACTACTTTTCCCATAATAAATCTCCTTTACAGTTATATTTTACGCAAGTAAACTGTTTATTATTCTAATACATAGAAAACTAAAAATCAAGTTTGAGTCAAATATTCAATAATATATCATTATTAATCAATTTTATGGTTGTGAACGAAAGAATGATGCAAAAATGATACATTTATATTTTATAGTAACATTATGGTGGATGAATATATTATATGTAATTTATATTTTTTCCCGACAATATTTAGGAGGACTGATTAATGAAAATTACAAAAAAGGTATATGTGGGTATTACCATTTTAAGTGCTATGTTTTTATTTTCCTCATGCGGAAAAGCAAAAAAGGACAATATTGAAGATGATTTAAGAGAAAATTTTGGTGTGGATGCCAGTGTCAGTGATACTGAAAAAGCGAATGAAACAGATGAAATACCGGAGAATATTTCATATACAGTTGAGGTGGGTGGAAGGACTACAAAGGTAGATGCCAAAATATATGCGGATGGTTATGGAAATGTTCCTACCTTTACAGTCAAAGAATGTGAGGATACAGAAGAGAGAGTTTTAAATTATGCAGCAAAACTGTTTGATAATGGAGAATATACGAACGTTAAACCATATACGGTATTAACAAGAGAAGAACTTGAAGCAGAGCTTCAAATTTATAAAGAAAGGCAGTCAGACAGTGTCATAAGTCAGCTGGATATTTCAAATATAGAAGATATACTTGAAGGGGGTGGGGGAGCTCCTGAAAAGTCACCGGATGATGAAGTGTTATTTTCCAATGATTTCGACTATTCATATGATGGAGTGGAAGGACATATGAGTGTGAATGAAGTCAATCTCAGAGGCTATGTTAATGGAAGACTATGGAGATTTAATTATATGGATGGATATCAGAATTGGACGGAGAATGGTAAAGATGAAAACATGAAATATATTCCCTGTCTGGAAGCGCGTTGTATAGACGAGGGGTATGATATATGGGATACATATGATATAGGAGAAGCATTTTTAAATAATATGTGTAACCGTGAGGATGCGGAAAAGAAGGCAAAAGAATTATTGCAAAAGCTTGGGTTTCAAGATATGGAGCTGCTTCATATTGTTCAAAATTATTTGGGCAAGGAAGGAAATGATTTATTGGTAGATGGTTATACAATGGTATTTGGAATGTCACAAAATGGAGCACATCTGTTGTTTGCCAGCGGAGCGTTAGAAGTAGCTGCCGGGCAGGAATCAGCTTACAGTGCCACACAGCCTTATGTGGAAGTAATAGTAAACAGCAATGGTATATACGGAGTAAAAATTATGGGGAATTATAGTGAACCTGAAATTTTGACTGAAAGCTCCAATATGCTTTCTTTTGAGCAGGTAAATGAGATTGCCAAAGAAGAATTTCAGAAAAGTATGACAGAATCAGACAGTAAAAGCTTCGATATAGACACAATAGAGTTTGGGTATGTTTATATTACTTATGACGGACTTTCGTATGCAATAGTGCCGGTATGGCGTTATTATTCTGCTGCTGGTGACAGAAATGAACAGGATAGACGTGCATGCTTAACAATCGGTGCTTTGGATGGTGCAGTAATTTATGATGGAAATGACAAAGCAAACTTTGCTAACATTATCCAGATTCTTATTAGGTATTTTTAAACTGTGAATGTGGGTAAAAGACTACGCTGCTATAACGAAAGTGATATCGAATGAATAGATAAGTGGATGAATATACTATAGACAATATTTAGGGGGACTGATTAATGAAAATCACAAAAAAGATATATGTGGGTATTACCATTTTAAGTGCTATGTTTTTATTTTCTTCATGCGGAAAAGAAAAAAAGGACAATATTGAAGATGATTTAAGAGAAAATGTTGGTGTGGATGCCAGTGTCAGTGATACGGAAAAAAAGAATGAAACAGATGAAATACCGGAGAATATTTCATATACAGTCGAGGTGGGAGGAAGGACTTCAAAGGTAGATGCCCGAATATATGCGGATGGTTATGGCAATGTTCCTACCTTTACAGTCAAAGAATGTGAGGATATAGAAGAGAGAGTTTTAAATTATGCGGCAAAACTGTTTGATAATGGAGAATACACAAATGTTAAGCCATATACGGTATTAACAAGAGAAGAACTTGAAGCAGAGCTTCAAATTTATAAGGAAAGGCAGTCAGACAGTTTCAATAGTCAGCTGGATATTTTAGAAATAGAATATATGCTTGAAGAGGGTGGGGGAAACCCTGAAAAGTCGCCGGATGATCAAATATTATTCTCCGATGATTTCGACTACTATTTAAATGATGGAGGAGATGAAGGACATCTGAGTCTGAATGAAATCAATCTCAGAGGCTATGTTAATGGAAGACTATGGAAATTTAATTATAAGGATGGATATAACAATCAGACGATAAATGGTAAAACTGAAAACCAGAAATATATTCCCTGTCTGGAGGCACGTTGTATAGACGATGAGTATGAGGTAAAGAATACATATGATATAGGAGAAACTTTTTTAAATAATACGTGTAACCGTGAGGATGCGGAAAAGAAGGCAAAAGAATTATTACAAAAGCTTGGATTTCAAGATATGGAGCTGCTTCATATTGTTCAAAATTATTTGGGGAAGGAAGGAAATGATTTATTGATAGATGGTTATACAATGTTATTTGGAATGTCACAAAATGGAGCACATCTGTTGTATGCCAAAGGATCATTAGAAGTAGCTGCCGGGCAGGAAGCAGCTTACAGTGCCACACAGCCTTATGTGGAAGTAATAGTAAACAGTAATGGTATATACCAAGTAAGAATTATGGGAAATTATAGCGAACCTGAAATTTTGGCCGAAAACTCTAATATGCTTTCTTTTGAACAGGTAAATGAGATTGCCAAAGAAGAATTTCAGAGGAGTATGACAGAATCTGACAGTAGAAGTTTCAATATAGACACAATAGAGTTTGGGTATGTTTATATTACTTATGACGGACTTTCGTATGCAATAGTGCCGGTATGGCGTTATTATTCTGCTGCTGGTGACAGAAATGAACAGAATAGATGTGCATGCTTAACAATCGGTGCTTTGGACGGTGCAATAATTTATGATGGAAATGACAAAGCAAACTTTACTAACATTCACAGGATGCTTATTGAGTATTTTTAAACTGTGAACATGGGTAAAAGACTATGCTGCTATAACGAAAGGGATATCGAATGGATAGATAATTTGATTATAATGTTGTTTAAATGGATAATTGTTATAAAAACAAAAGTGTGGTATACTATGTCCTGAGGTGTCTGCGAAGCAGACGGAGCCCTCAGGACAAAAGGAAAAAGGTGTCTGCGAAGCAGACGGAGTCCTTAAGACCCTACCAAAATCAGGAGGCATAAAATGAATAAACACTTATCGGCGGCAGCAAAGAATTATATTGTTTGTGGTGCACTCATGGTTATTGTGGGTATATCACTTTTGATTATTGGGAAATCTTCATTTGGTGCAGGCTGCATTGTTTTCGGTGTATTATTTTTTGCCGGTGCAGTAGGTATAATAGCATCGGGTAATGGTTTTGTGTATACCTATGACGAGGAAAAGACGGATAAGGAAGAAGAAAAAGACACAAAATCCAGCAATGACAGCTCTGAGGAGGATGAAAAATAGCAGATATGTATATGGAACAGGAGTTAAATAACTATAAAAGTATAAAAGCTCGTCTTGAGGAGGATAAGGAGAAACTTGAGAGGAGCTTTTCTTCTATTTCAACTATGAGAATAATAAGCTTTGTCATAGGAGTCGCACTTACAATAGTGGGGGTGTCTGACCATAAAAGCGTGGCTTTGGTGATAGGGGTGCTGTTTATAGTTTTATTTTTTGTGCTTGTGTTTAAGCATGGAATTGTATATAGGGAGGAACAGTGGACAAAAAACAGGCTGGGGTCAGTGGAACGTTATATAGGCAGGTTTAATGAAGACTGGAGGAGCTATAGTGACAATGGAGAAGCTTTTCTCCATAAGGAAGACGTTGTTGCACGTGATGTTGACCTGCTTGGTGCGAATTCTTTATATCAGTTAATCAGTGTTTGCCATACTGATATGGGAAGGGAATTGCTTGCTGATGAATTAAAGCTGAAGCGGGATGTAACAGATAATATTGATGCTCGTCGGCAGGCTGTACGTGAGCTTGTTAATATGCAGGATTTTGCTATTGACTTTGAAGCAGCAGGAATGCAGCAAAAGGAGAGTAAAAGCTACTTTGACGCAGTGATTTTTTCAGAGTATTGCAAGGATAAGAACGCAGGGATTGTACCAAAATGGGCGAGGATATTGAGCGTATTCCTGCCGTTACTGGAATTTGTTTTGCTGATACTTTTTCTATGTGGAGTGATTCATTATGGATATCCTCTTGTGGGATTTATGATAAATCTTGCATTTACATGGCTTACCAAAACGGTGACTGATAGGATTATGTCACCATTTTATCAGCTCAATAATTCGATTGACGGATATATAAAAATGCTTGATATATTGGGGAAGCAGAACTTTGATGCCCCTCTTTTAAAAATGCTCAGGGATAGTGTATGCAGTCAGAATGGGGCATTGCAGGGATTTAAGAGACTGGGAAAAATTATGCAGGCATATAATGTGTCCTATAATCCTCTTGTGCATCAAATACTGAGTGGATTAATTCTCTGGGACTATCAGCTTGCAACGCTTATTTCTGAATGGAAAGGACTGTATGGCGAAAATGCCTGTGGCTGCTTTGATGCCATAGCCCAAATGGAGCTGTTGCTAAGCCTGTCTGTTATGGGAAAGGTCAGAAATACATGTGAAGCTCATGTGGAAGAATGTACGGAAGGTACAGTAGAATTTTGCGGTGTTAATATTTATCACCCGCTTATAAAACCAGAGACAGTTGTTGCTAATTCTGCTTTGTTAAATGGAGGAGTAACGATAATAACCGGTTCCAATATGTCCGGAAAAACAACGTTTTTAAGAACGATTGCAATAAATCTTGCACTTGCATATATAGGAGCTCCGGTTTGCGGAGAAAAATTCAGCACAAATTATATGAAGCTGTTCACGTCTATGAGAGTTACGGATGATGTGGCCGGGGGAATTTCAACCTTTTATGCGGAAATACTTCGTATAAAAGCAATGGCAGAGTATAGAAAAAATAATATGCCAATGATATGTCTTGTTGATGAAATATTTAAGGGAACAAATTCTGCTGACAGGATTGTTGGGGCATCAGAGGTTATCCGGCAGCTTGGCTCAGATAATTGTATGACAATTGTTTCTACACATGATTTTGAACTTTGTACCATAAAGGACAAATCAGGTAAAGAGGCGGTAAATTATCATTTTGAGGAATATTATGATGAAGACACATTAAAGTTTGACTACAAAATTAAAAATGGAAGATGTACGACGACCAATGCTAGAGCAATTTTAAGGATGGCAGGCTTTGATGTGAAAAGTTAACAAAAAAAAATAAAAAACTTGTGAAAATAGCATTGTGCATTATGCATAATGCTAATTATGTGAAATAACTAAAAAGTTAGTTGACTTTGAAAATGGTTTTGGTTTAAAATAAAGGAGGTGAATTATATGATAAGGGGGTAAGTGACCTATGGCATTACCAGCAAATATTACTACTGGTTCAGATAACAATGTATTGTCAATAGCCGCTTCTAACAATAAAGGACTGTTGATAAGATTCTTGAACGAGCAGGTTGAGGATGGTTTTTACGCACTGGTTATTGATTATTTAAAGGACAGCAATTTCGATTTATCAAGTATGATGGTTGACGAAGATGTAAAAGCTCAATGTACAAAGTTGTATGAGCTGGGAGAGTTTGTTGACCAAAATATCAAAGCAACAGGCAGGTACGAGATAGAGGAATGGATTGAACCATTGTTTAGGTTTGTATATGGTGATATTGCACCATCTGATATTGATTCACCTATCAGTACGACAGGCTTGTATCGCTATAGTATCTGGCTTATATATTTATATCAGAGAGAAGCATTCGCAGACGCTATGAGGCTTATCGGAGAAAGGATAGCTCCATTGCTCATAAATGTCAGCTATCAGATTCTTGAGGATGATGACAGACCTAAGAATTATGATAAGGCAGTTATGGGATATCTTGATCTTATAAATGTAATCATGGAGATGGGAATTCCTGCTGAGGGACCAAATGCAGATGCTTATATGAACAATCTTGAAGTATTGTTTGACTATGTAGTTGAAGATCCGCATGTTGGAAATGATTACAAGATACAGCTCAGTATTGGATTATTCAACACCTACATAAACAATAAGGATTACAATAAGGCATTTGAATTTTATGGACTCAATGCTGAGTATATTCCAATCGATAACATGGCTGTTTATGAGAGCTTTAAGGAACTTATTAGAAACACGAATTCACCACAAAACACAACTGTTTTGAGTAGAAGTGTTGTAAATGCAATATCAAAGCAGGAAATATACAACAAGAGAATCGATTCACTTATAGGTGAAGTTTCATCATTTGTAAAGAAGGTTTATCAGTATGTTGAAAATGAGCCTGACATGAAGAAAAACCTTCAGATTCTAGGAGCAGGTGCATCACTCAAGGATAAGGCAAATATTTTTGAAGGACTTTATGAGTACAATCTTGTTTTTTATGAGTGTGGCATAAAAGAGCTTGTGAATCAGGATATGAGCAGTCGGTCATGGGAGGAAAAGTATGAGATACTTGAACTTCTTTATACAACATTGAATGTTATATTTGACGGCTACAACGTATATGAAATTTCAAACAAGATAGAGCATCAGTATGTTGAACTTACATGGATTGGTAATTATGTAAATGCAAATCCTACACTTCTTAAGCTGTTCTTCAGCGTTAAGGAGAAGATTAAGGCATTCAAGGTAAGAAAAAATTCTATCCTTGAAAAGTCAAAGACAAACTATGAGATAAAGAAGCTGATTGATGACAGGCAGAAAGCACTTGTATTTATGGCTGCTGAGGATATGATTGTAAATGGTCTCAACAGTGGCAGGGTTAATATCATCAATAACAGCTATGACCCTAAGAAGGCTGAGAGATATCTTATTAAGACTTATGCAGATATTCAGGTACCTGCAAAGTACAAAAAGGCTGAGGTTCAGACCGGCGGAAAGCTGTTTGGAAAGAATTCTGCACCGGCTATGGATTCAGATCTTAAGAGACTTCTTTCTGATACCAAAATTGAGGAAATGCTTCTCAAATCAGAATGGCTGTGGCACCAGTATGAGGATAAGGGTGCTGATGCGCAGACACCGGAGGAGAGCACATACAGTGCGGTTTGCCTCATAAAGGTTGTTGAGAAGCTGCTTGACAAGAAGGCGTCAGGTTCATCAAGTGCACCGTCAGCTCCTAACAAGAAGGTTATCATTACTAAGACAGGTAAGGTTATTGAGCTTTCTGACGAGGGAAGTCAAGCACCTGTGTCAAACACAATAGCATCACCTTCAATTATTGAGAGCATTGAAAATATTATTGTTGCTCTTAAGAACAAGTCAGATGAAAATGTTGCATATGTAAAATCATATGTAAATGATTGGCTTGAGATGATAGTTGGAGTAAAGCTTGACAGAAGTACAATGCTCTCATTGTTCGAGGCTGAGGAGCTTAGAACAAAGACACTTCAGGTTATCAAAAAGCTGAGAGCAGACTTATTATAATAGCCACAAAAAAACCTTTATCATAATTGGAGGTATCTTTAAAAGATGCCTCCTTTCTTTGTTTGATAGGAAGTGAACGACAGCGTCGGAGATGCTTGGTTCTTAAATAGTATACTTTTAATTTGGATGGTGGATTGCATATGGAAGAAAAAAACAGCTTTGATATAGAGACAGAGCTTAAAAAGTTACCGAATTCTCCGGGTGTGTATATTATGCATGATAGTCGGGATGAAATACTGTATGTTGGGAAAGCGGTTAATCTTCACAACAGAGTAAGACAGTATTTTAGAAATGGTCATGGACATAATAATTCACCTAAAATTATTAAAATGGTAGAGCAGGTAGCTTATTTTGAGTATATTGTAACCTCCTCAGAGGTAGAAGCACTTATACTGGAATGTAACCTTATTAAGGAATACAGACCTAAATATAATACAATGATGACAGATGATAAGGGTTATCCTTATATAAGGCTGACAGTTGAGGAACAGTACCCAAGGCTTATTTACAGCCATACAATGAAAAGGGATAAATCCAAATATTTTGGACCATTTACAAGCGGAAAGGCAGTTAAGGATACGATAGAGCTATTAAACAAGGTATATAATTTAAGAACCTGCAATAAAAGACTGCCACAGGAAATAGGAAAGGACAGGCCTTGCCTCTATTATCAGATTGGACAGTGCAAGGCACCATGTAACAGTTATATTTCGCCGGAGGAATACAAAAAGCAGGTAGATAATGTTATATCTTTTTTAAATGGCAATCATAAGGATATTGTAAATAAAATAAGTGCGGATATGAAAGAATATGCAAAACAGCTTGAATTTGAAAAAGCTGCCGAGTGCCGCGATTTGTTGGAAAGTATTAAATTTATAACGGATAAACAAAAGGTAAATTCGCTTGGTGGCGATGACAGAGATATTATTGCTTATGCCGCAGGAGAAAATGATATTGTTGTGACAATATTTTTTGTGCGCGACGGTAAATTACTCGGCAGGGAAAACCATCATATGAATGGAAATGCCGAGGATGCACCGGGGGAAATACTTGGCTCATTTATTAAACAGTTTTATTCCGGGACACCATATTTACCAAAGGAGATTGTTGTTCAGACAGATATTGATGATGTCTGCCTGATAGAGGAATTTCTTACAAAGAGAAAGGGTAGTAATGTAAAAATAAATGTGCCTCAAAAGGGAGATAAAAGTAAAATGGTTTCCCTTGCAAGGGATAATGCGGAACTTGTTTTAAAGCAGGATATGGAACGTATAAAGAGGCAGGAAAAACGTACGATAGGTGCGGCAAAAGAGATAGCGGAGGCACTTGGTATTCCATCAGCGGATAGAATGGAAGCATTCGATATTTCAAATATATCAGGTACATTGTCTGTGGCATCAATGGTCGTGTTCGATAAGGGAAAGCCTAAGAAAAACGGATATAGAAAGTTCAGACTGAGAACTGTCAGCGGACCTGATGACTATGCATCCATGAAAGAAGTACTCAGCAGACGATTTACCGATGATAAGCTTGACGTTATGCCGGATGTTATTATGATGGATGGGGGTAAGGGACAGGTAAATATAGCACTTATGGTTTTGGATAGTCTAGGACTTGACATACCTGTGTGTGGCATGGTTAAGGATGACAAACATAGAACAAGAGCGCTTTATTATAACAATGAGGAAATTCGGTTTCCAAAGGGAAGCCAGGCTATGCTTATGGTTACATCACTTCAGGATGAGGCACACAGATTTGCGATTGAATATCATAGACAGCTTAGAAGCAAAAATCAGGTCAAATCTGTTTTGGATGACATCCCGGGAGTTGGCGACGCCAGAAGAAAGCAGCTGATGAAGCATTTTAAGGATGTGGAAAACATTAAAAAGGCATCCTTTGAGGAACTTGCGGAGCTTCCCGGAATGCCCGAAAGTGTTGCAAAAAATATATACAATTTTTTTCATTCGTAGTAATATAAAATAAACTCAAATAAAGTGAGGATATATTAATGTTCAAAATATTTTATCCAAGTGAATACTATGACTCTGCTTATTCAATTGATTTTAGTAAATATTACAGAAAGGGCTATAAGGGAGTAATATTTGACATAGACAATACATTGGTAGAGCATGATGCACCTTTGAATGAAAAGGCAAAAAAGCTTATTCAAAAGCTTATGAGTCTCGGATACTCTGTTTGTTTTTTATCAAACAATGGTGAACAGCGTGTTTCGGACTTTAACAGGGAGCTTGGCGCCAGCTATATATATAAAGCAGGAAAACCGCTTGCCGGTGGGTATTTGAAGGCGATGGAAAAAATGGGTACAGATAAGGAAACAACTTTATTTGTAGGAGATCAGCTTTTTACGGATATATGGGGCGCAAATAACGCAAAACTCCATAGTATTTTAGTAAAACCTATAGCAAAGCATGAGGAAATACAAATAATCCTGAAAAGAATACCGGAAAAGCTGGTGCTGTTCTTTTATTTAAGAAAGCACAAAATCAAAAGCAGAAAATAAGAGAGACTGTCACGCAATACAGCTTATACTGTAACATAAAACACGCTTTCGCTCGATTCAGACGTAGTGGTACTAAGAGTTGAGGTTCAGGAACATATACAGATAGCATAGAAAAACCGTCTGGAGACGTCGGTACTTAAATTGCCGGTCTAAGATTCCTTTATATGGGAAAGTCTTAAACCGGCAATTTTTAGTACCGTTACGTCGTAATCGAGCGAAAGCGTGTTTTTCTATGCTATCTGTATATGTTCCTGAACCCAACTCAAGTACCGACGTCTTCATAACGGTTTTATGTTATAGTATAAGCTGTATTGCGTGGCAGTCTTTTATTTGCGTTAACGTGAACACTTAAATAAAAGTTCCTCCCAGCGGCGGTCAACTTCTTCCTGATACTGGACAAGAAGCTGTTCGTTCTCAGGCTTGAAAAGATGCTTGAAACGCCCCTGTGTTTTGAGGAAATCCTCAATTGGGAGCTTTTTCTTTGGCTCGTAGTTAAGAATCCACTTGCCTTCAACTACCTCAAACAAAGGCCAGTAGCATGTTTCTACTGCAAGCTTACATATATTCATAATATCCGGAGTGTCGTATCTCCAGCCTCTTGGGCATGGCGCCATTACATTTAAGAAGGCTGCACCCGGAGTATATATAGCCTTTTCGGATTTTTCATATAAATCCTTCATGGTTCCAATCAGTGTTGACTGGGCAACGTATGGAATATTATGGTTTGCAATGATTGCAGCAAGATCCTTACGGTTTTGCATTTTACCATTGGAGTGTGAGCCTACAGGTGTTGTGGTTGTATCTGCATACATAGGAGTTGCAGACGAACGTTGTATACCTGTGTTCATATAGGCCTCGTTATCGTAGCAGACATAAACTAAATCGTGGTTTCGCTCCATTGCTCCTGAGAGGGACTGGAGTCCGATGTCATATGTTCCACCATCACCACCAAATGTTATAAATTTATAATTTTCAGATAGTCTGCCTCTTTTCTTAAGGGCATGATATGCCGTTTCAACTCCGGAGAGTGTAGCACCTGCATTTTCAAAGGTATTGTGTATATAGCTGTCCTCCCATGCAGTATAAGGATACATGAAGGATGATACTTCAAGACATCCGGTAGCATTGCCTATAACAGCCTTGTCCTCAGGCTTTAGGGCACGAAGAACTGTTCTTACAGCAATGGTGGCACCGCAGCCGGCACACATTCTATGCCCTGGAGCAAGACGTTCCGGTTTATTCATTACTTCTTTAAAATTAAAAGCCATATCCTTTTCCTCCGTTTACTTTCTAAGACCGATATATTTGAAATTTTCAACGTCAGCAGTACCGGAAACATAATTTATAAGATCCTGATATACTGCTTTTGCTTCGGCAACTGTGTAATCACGTCCACCTATTCCGTAGAAATAATTAACTACAGTAGATGTTATTCTTAAATCAAATAGAGCAGCCTTAAGCTCAGAGCCTATAGGACCTCCGCATGCTGAAAAGCTTTCTGCTCTGTCCATAATTGCAATTGCTTTGACATTTTTTAATGCATTTGCAATTGCTTCACCTGGAAATGGCCTGAAAACTCTTATTTTAAGAAGTCCTGCTTTTATTCCCTGCTCTCTAAGCTCGTCAACAGCATCCTTTGTTGTTCCTGCTGCTGAACCGATAATAACTATGGCATAATCAGCATCGTCAAGCTTATATTCTTCAAAGAAGCCATATTTTCTGCCAGACATTTTTTCAAATTCCTCTGCAACCTCAAGTATAACCTTCTTTGCGTTTTCCATTGCCAGTCGCTGGTTCATTTTCGTTTCCATATAAAACGGAGAGTTGGCATAAGGACCTACAGCCATAGGCATATCCGGATTTAAAAGATAATTTTCAGGTTTATATTCACCAACAAATTCTTTAACCTTATCATCCTCTATAAGTTCAATATTTTCAACTGCATGGCTTGTTATGAATCCGTCCTGACATGCCATAAGAGGAAGCCTTACGTCAGGATGCTCAGCAATTCGGAATGCCTGAATAAAATTATCATATGCCTCCTGATTATTTTCGGCATAAATCTGAATCCAGCCTGCATCTCTTGCACCCATACTGTCAGAGTGGTCACAGTTAATATTGATAGGTCCTGTAAGTGCTCTGTTTACAAGAGCAAGTACAACAGGAAGTCTGTCTGATGCAGCTACATAAAGAAGCTCCCACATGTATGCAAGACCACAGGAGGATGTAGCTGTAAGTGCTCTTGCACCGGCAGCATTTGCACCCATTGTTGCACTCATGGAGCTGTGCTCAGATTCTACAGGGATAAATTCAGTATCTATTTCACCATTTGCGATAAATGATGATACCATCTGTGGTATTTCCGTTGAAGGGGTAATAGGAAATGCCGGCATAACATCAGGGTTAATCTGTTTGATTGCGTGAGCTACAGCTTCATTTCCTGACATTCTTTCACGAATAGACATATTACATACCCTCCTTCATAGTTATTGCGCCAAAGCTGCAAACCTTTTCACATATTCCGCAACCTTTGCAGTGGTCGTAGTCAAAATCCTCGCGTCGTCCGTTTGACACAGGTATTGAACTGTCAGGACATACAGGGGTGCACAATAGGCATTGAGTACACTTGTCCCAGTCTATGACAGGGGTCTGGGTACGCCATTCACCTGTGTTAAATCTTCGGGAACCTCCACCGCCATAAATCTGGTTTCCCGGTGTAATGTCATAATAAGGACTTTGTTCATTTATCTTTGTTATATCTGTTGCCTGTGACATTATTTCACCTCCTGAAATGCCATTTTCAGGGCATTCATGTTGCCCTCGATAACTTCCGGTTTCTTAGCAAATTTATGTTGGTAGGATGCTTCCATGTGTGAGAGGAAAACTTCCTGGTCCATAATATCTGCAACCTTGACGATAGCAGCAAGCATAGGAGAATTTGGGAAATATCTGCCAAGTGTCTGCATAGATACATAATGTGCATCAATCGTATAAACATTTCCCTCGTATCCGTTGAGCAAAGGAAGAATTTCCTCTTTGCTTTTTGTTGTGTTAATTATAATGCCGCCGCTTTTGCTGAGCCCTTTTGTCACATCTACGGAATGAAGCAGTGTTTCGTCAACAACAACTACATAATCCGGCTCATAAATATTTGAGTGTACCCGTATAGGAGACTCGCCAATTCTGTTGTATGCAGTTATAGGCGCCCCCATTCGCTCAGGTCCGTATTCAGGAAAGCCCTGAACATGCATGCCTGTACTAAATGCAACATCAGCCAATAACAAGGCAGCTGTTTTTGCACCCTGTCCACCTCGGCCATGCCATCTGATTTCAATGTTTTTCTTCATAATATTACTCCCTTGTGAAAACAATCACATAAAAATATATGATGTAAATAATCCTTAAAAACCTAAACTATTATATCATTACGACGAAAAAAGTAAATACCGTCAAACAAAAAAACACTTATTTATACATATTTATACATATTTCTTGAATATACTTTTTGAAGTTGGTATAATAATATGGATTTTGTATTTGAAATGAAACAATTAATGGGAGTTAGAGATGAGTAAGAAATGTTGTGGAAAAAGTTATCCGGATGATGCGGAGATTTGTGAAATATGTGGACTTCCAATTGCACAGGATTCAGTGTCGGAGGATGAAGAAGATATTCTTATAGCAATGGCAGAACAGGATATATTGGAGGAAAAAGAAAAAGAGGAAGCTATATTTGATGATGAAGAGGTTGAAAAAGCGCTTGAAGAAGTAAAAAGTATTCCAATAACGGAGGTAAAAGCTTCAAAGGGATTAAAAATAGCAGGAGTAACGTTTTTAAGTCTAGCTATTGTGGGTCTCGTTTTGGTTGGAGCTTTCATATATTTTATGGTTATTTCGCCTTATTATGATAAAAATGATAAACGCTTTGATTTGAATTACCCCGAGCTTGCATCTCAGACTGATGTGGATAAAATCAGGGAAAAACTTGAGATAATGGCTACACCGTCGGATGCTACAATTTCAGATGCTTATGCGGAAGAACAGGAGGTGGAATAATGAGACAGAAATGGAGAAAATGTATTATTATTTCATTCATCCTTATTACATTGGAGCTGGTTGGAAGTATTATTTTCTTAAGTCCATATTACAAGGTACGCCGGGTGTTTGACAATATCGATGCAGGACAGTGGCCTACGGCACTTGAATGTTATGAAAAACTAAGTGATAACCAGAAAGAGGAAGTTATGTCCTATCTTGATTCATATGCGGCATCTATATGTCAAAGCTACATAGATGGACATAAGAGCTATGAGGAAGCAGCAGCGGGGCTTGATGCGATTAAAAGCATAGAAAAGACAGGAGTCATATTTGATAAATACAGCAGGGATTTGG
This sequence comes from uncultured Lachnospiraceae bacterium, assembly GCA_947173945.1. GTDB lineage: Bacteria > Bacillota > Clostridia > Lachnospirales > Lachnospiraceae > Coprococcus_C. Next base: position 38,323 of record CAMWGV010000006.1, on the reverse strand, counting down.
ACCATAATGAGTTAAAGAAAATTATGACAGAGTATTGGCAGGCTGTGTTAAACTATGATATTGAGACAGCCCATGATACAAATACCCGTTCCATGAATGTTCAGAAGCGAATGAAAACGGTTGATAAGGAACAGTATATGATAGAGCTTCTTAACGAAAAATATCAGGATTTTCTCGATGAAAAAATATCGTATGACGCTATAGTTTCAATGAGTGTGCTTGTAACAAACTCGTCGTACTATGATGCATATGAGTATTCGGGAGTAATACTTAACAATGCAATGTGCGTAAATATATATAGAAACCATTATGAGGAACTTGTAAAACTCAGGGACAATAAAAAATACCTGCAGGTTATGAGAGCATGCAATCTGGAGTTGATTGACCCGACAGATACGAATTATCAAAATAAATATAAGGCATTATATGATGACGCATATAAGCTGGGGATACCTTATTATGAGGATATGCTTTCCTCTTTGGTCTCTAACGATAAGAAAGAGGAAGCTTCCGAATTGATGAATGAAATCGCAAAGGTTTATGGCGATAGCTTTGACTTGGAGTCAGTAAAACGCTCAATGCTCAATGACTGGCAGCTTGCATATCTTGACTTTACAGAGGATATTGAGGGAAGACTCAAATCAGATTTAGCAAACTCAGATACAGGGAATTATATTCTTGAAAACAAATTTGAACAGCTCAAGCCGGATTCAATTTTGCTTCACGATATAAATGATGATGGAATAGCGGAGATGTTTTTATTTAACTCTGCATTTGTAGGAAATGATTATGTGGGATGCTACGTATATACCTATGACGGAAGCAAGACCGTATATGCGGGCTTTGTCAATATAAGGAGCTTCTGCAATGACAGTTACCTTTTAACATTCCCTATTTCTTTTGGAAGAAGTGATGGAACTGAGTATAGTCTTACACAATTTGACGGTGTTTCATTATATGAGGTTTCAAGCTGTCAGGATATGGGTGGAACATATTATGTTAATGGTACTGAGGCAGATGAGCTTACATATATGTCACAGAGAACATCTATTTTACAACATGAAAGTGAGTTGTCAATCAGTAACTCAAAGTATGACAGTATTGCCGACGCTGAAAAGCACATTATGGCATATTAATAGATTAACAATTTAATGGAGGTCAGAACATGATTAAATTATATGAAACAGGAGCCTACCTGTTAAATGGAACAGAACTTGTTGAAGATAACGGTGATGCAAAGGCAGTGCTTGGCAGCAAGGGTATAAACATATCAAAAGATGATGCGGCAAAAAATACAATGGCATATGGTATTTTGGAGCAGCACAACACATCAGGGAATATGGAAAAGCTTAAGATTAAGTTTGATAAAATGACATCCCATGATATTACTTTTGTAGGAATTATACAGACTGCAAGAGCATCTGGACTTACGGAATTTCCTATTCCGTATGTACTCACAAACTGCCACAATTCACTTTGTGCAGTCGGTGGAACAATAAATGAGGATGACCATATGTTTGGTCTTTCATGTGCGAAAAGATATGGTGGAGTATATGTTCCGCCTCATCAGGCAGTTATACATCAGTATGCAAGAGAAATGCTTGCAGAATGTGGAGCGATGATACTTGGCTCAGACAGCCATACCAGATACGGTGCGCTTGGTACAATGGCAATAGGCGAGGGCGGCGGAGAGCTTGCAAAGCAGCTGTTAAAGAGAACCTATGATGTTTCAAAGCCTGGTGTTATAGCAATTTATCTGGATGGTGAGGTTACAAAGGGAGTAGGCCCACAGGACGTGGCACTTGCCATTATAGGAGCAACATTTGATTGCGGATATGTAAAAAATAAGGTGATGGAATTCGTAGGACCGGGCGTTGATAAGCTTTCGGCTGATTTCAGAATAGGCATAGACGTAATGACCACAGAGACAACATGTCTGTCCTCTATCTGGAAGACAGATGATGAGATTAAGAACTGGTATGAGATACACAAGAGACCGGAAGCATATAAGGAGATGAATCCGGGAGACGTTGCGTATTACGATGGCGTGGTATATGTAAATCTGTCAGAAATCAAGCCTATGATAGCAATGCCGTTCCATCCAAGTAATGTTTACACAATCGAAGATTTAAATAAAAATCTTATGGATATTCTTGAGGATGTGGAGAAGAAGGCACTTATATCGTTGGATGGAAAGGTTGACTTTACACTGAAAAATAAGGTCAGGGATGGAAAGCTTTATGTGGATCAGGGTATTATTGCAGGCTGTGCAGGTGGTGGCTATGAGAATATTGTTGATGCTGCAGATATTTTAAGGGGACATTTTATCGGTTCTGATGAATTTACTTTAAGCGTTTATCCTGCAAGTACACCAATTTATATGGAACTTGCAAAGAATGGAAGACTTGCAGACATTATAGGAACCGGCGCTATTGTAAAAACAGCCTTCTGCGGTCCTTGCTTTGGTGCAGGAGATACGCCGGCAAATAATGCTTTCAGTATAAGACATTCAACAAGAAACTTCCCGAACAGAGAAGGTTCAAAGGTTCAGAGTGGACAAATATCATCCGTCGCACTTATGGACGCACGTTCCATAGCAGCGACTGCTGTCAATAAGGGATACCTCACGGCGGCAACGGATATTGATGTTGAGTATACTTCACCAAAGTATTTCTTTGATAAGAGTATATATGATAACAGAGTATATGATGGTGTTGGAAAGGCTGATGCATCTGTAGAAATAAAGTTTGGACCTAATATCAAGGATTGGCCGGAAATGATACCGCTCACAGACAATCTTCTTCTTAAGGTTGCATCTGTTATCAATGACCCTGTTACAACGACGGATGAGCTTATTCCATCAGGTGAGACATCTTCCTACAGGTCAAATCCGCTCGGACTTGCTGAGTTTACTCTGTCAAGAAAGGATCCGGAATATGTTGGACGTGCAAAGGCAATACAGGCAATTGAAAGAGAAAGAGAAGCAGGTAATTGCCTGTGCAAGACCAGTGATGAAATGCACAGCACTGTTCATACAATAAAAGAAAAATATCCTGAGATAAAAGGAAAAAATCTTGGTTATGGAAGTACAATATTTGCTGTTAAGCCGGGCGATGGTTCAGCGAGAGAACAGGCAGCATCCTGTCAGAAGGTTCTTGGTGGATGGGCAAATATTGCGAAGGAATATGCTACAAAAAGATATAGGTCTAATCTTATAAACTGGGGTATGCTTCCATTTGTTATGGATGAGGATTATCAGTTTGCGGTTGATGATTATGTTTTCATTCCGGGAATAGCCGATGCAATAAAAAATAAAACAGAGATAATTAAGGCATTTATCGTCAATAATGATATGAGGGAGATATCGCTTAAACTTGGTGATCTGACTGATGATGAAAGAGATATCATATTGGCAGGCTGCCTCATAAACTATTATAAAGAAAGTTAAAATCGTTATTATCATATGGAAAAAGTATACCTGTTTGTGGTATACTTTTCTTGATTGATTGAAAACGTAACTTTGACGGGAAAGGAGGTTTTCGCATGGTGACAATATGGTTGGTTTTATCAGCGGTACTGATTGTAGCCGAAATAATATCACTTGGGCTTACAACCGTGTGGTTTGCAATAGGTGCATTAGCTTCGGCATTGGCTGCATTTTTGGGTGCAGGCTTTAGCATTCAGCTCATTATTTTTGCGGTTGTATCTCTTGTATTACTTGTGCTTATGGGACCGTTTGCAAGGAAACATCTCATGAAGGAAACGGAAAAAACAAATGTTGAGGGACTTGTAGGTAAGATAGGAGTGGTAAAAAGCACAATTGATAATCTAAGGGCAGAGGGTATAGTTATGCTGAATGGAATTGAATGGTCAGCACGTTCTGAAAACGAGGAAGTAATAGAACCTGAGTGCCGGGTTGAGGTCAGGTCGATTAGCGGAGTAAAGCTTATTGTAAAAAAAATAGAGGAATAAGGAGGAAAATTTAATGATTTTATCAGATGTGTCAGGAGGACAGGTGTTCATACTGTTTTTAGTTTTCTTGGCTGTTATAGTAGCAGCAAGCTGTATTAGAATCGTGCCACAGGCACACGCATATGTTATTGAGCGTCTTGGAACTTATCAGGCAACATGGTCGGTAGGCTTCCACATGAAATGGCCTATTATTGACAAGGTTGCAGAGAGAATATCCTTAAAGGAGCAGGTTGTGGATTTTGCACCTCAGCCGGTTATTACGAAGGATAATGTTACAATGAGAATAGATACAGTCGTATTTTTCCAAATAACAGATCCTAAGCTGTTTGCCTATGGAGTTGAAAAGCCAATCATGGCTATCGAAAATCTTACGGCAACAACACTTAGAAATATAATCGGTGATTTGGAGCTTGACCAGACACTGACATCAAGAGAAACAATCAACACAAAAATGAGAGCTACACTTGATGTAGCTACAGATCCTTGGGGTATCAAGGTCAATCGAGTTGAGCTTAAGAACATTATTCCTCCGGCAGCGATTCAGGATGCTATGGAGAAGCAGATGAAGGCAGAGCGTGAGAGACGTGAACAGATTCTTATTGCAGAGGGTGAAAAGAAATCCGCAATCCTCAGGGCAGAGGGTCAGAAAGAGTCACTTATTCTCTCAGCAGAGGCAGAAAAACAGTCCGCAATCCTCAGGGCAGAGGCTACGAAGGAGGCAACAATCAGACGAGCAGAAGGTGAGGCAGAAGCTATACTTACCGTTCAAAAAGCAAATGCAGACGGTATTAAATTCTTAAATGAAGCAGCACCAGCAACAGCGGTGCTTACACTTAAGAGTCTTGAGGCATTTGCAAAGGCAGCTGATGGTAAGGCAACAAAGCTGATTATACCATCAGAGATTGCAAGTATCGCAGGTCTTGCTTCGTCACTTACTGAAATTGCAGTTGATAATAAAGAACCAAAGGCATAAGCGTGCCGTGGTCGATAAGGAGGACATATGAAAAGTCTGATGAATTTCCTGCTTGGTATTGTACTGACAATCGTTGGAGCAGTACTGTTTTTGTCAAATATAAAGGTGACAACGTTTAGCTTTTTTTATAGGTACAACGATGTCAATGTCACAGCTATAATTATGCTTTTAATGTGCATATTTTTTGTAGTTTATATTGTATATCCCAATATACTTACAGGATTAATATTGGGGTTACTTTTCCTGTTGTTTGTTGTATCAATTATTATGAGCATGAAGTTCCATATAATGTACATGTCAGCCCTTGAAATTTTTATTATTTTGCTTACATTTTTTGGCGGGATAGGATTAACACTAAAGGGTATAGTTCATGCTAAGGATGAAATTGAGTAGCGGAGGTACTTATGAGAAATAAGCTTGAGTTGCAAAATGAAGTATTAAGGCAGCTTATAGATTACAGCGATAACATTATTGAAGCAGCAAGGCAGGTTATAAGTGAACTGCGGGGTTCTGAAAAAGAGGACACGGAGGAACTGTTTAATCTTGTTATTCAGGGGATTAACTGGGAAATAGAAGTATTTAACAACTGTGAACAGCTGATAAATAAAGACCATGTCTATGTTGATAAAAGCAAAATGGCTTCAGCGGTAGAAAGACTTGGTATTGTATTGCAGGAGAAGGATGATATCAAGATAGCAGCGTGTCTTGAAGTGGATTTTTTGCCATTTTTGGAAGCAATGAAAAAATCTGGCAATAATGTTGTACAATAAATATAAAAAATGTACAAAAAGTATTTAATTTTTTTACTATTAATGCTATAATATAGCTAAATTATGCTAAAAGGGGTGACATTATGATTAAAAAGGAAATGATAGCTATGCTTTTAGCGGGTGGACAAGGAAGTCGTCTGGGCGTTTTGACTTCTAAACTGGCTAAACCAGCGGTAGCTTTTGGGGGAAAATACAAAATTATTGATTTCCCACTCAGTAATTGTATTAATTCCGGAGTGGATACTGTAGGAGTTCTTACACAGTACAGGCCTCTTAGACTTAATCAGCATATCGGTATAGGTATTCCGTGGGATTTGGATAGAAGTGTGGGCGGTGTGACTGTTCTTCCACCTTATGAGAAGAGTACAAACAGCCAGTGGTACACGGGTACGGCAAATGCCATATACCAGAATTTGGAATATATTGATTACTATAATCCGGATTATGTGCTTATACTGTCAGGAGACCATATCTACAAAATGGATTACGAAAATATGTTGGACTTCCACAAATCCAGCAAGGCGGATATAACACTTGCAACATATCAGGTTCCTATGGAGGAAGCAAGCCGCTTTGGTGTTGTTATTACAGATGAGACAGGCTGTATAAAGGAATTTGAGGAAAAACCGGAAAATCCTAGAAGCAACAAAGCTTCCATGGGTATCTACATTTTCAACTGGAAGCTTTTAAGAGAAGCACTTGTTGTAATGAAAGACCAGAAGGGATGCGACTTTGGTAAACATATTATACCTTACTGCCATGAGAAGGGCAGCAAGATTTGTGCTTATGATTACAAGGGATACTGGAAGGATGTAGGAACTCTTGGCTCTTATTGGGAAGCAAATATGGAATTGGTTGACATAATTCCTGAGTTCAATCTCTATGAGGAGTTTTGGAGAATCTATACCAAGAGTGATATACTTCCACCACAGTATGTTGCGCCTGAAGGCTCTGTAACGAAAAGTATCGTAGGTGAAGGAACAGAAGTCTTTGGCGAAGTTGATAATTCCGTTATTGGTTCCGGCGTATCTATCGGTAAGGGCGCAGTTATCAGAAATTCTATTATTATGAATGGTGTTACCATAGGTGATGGAGCTGTTATAGACAAGGCTATTATCGCCGAGGGAGTAGTCGTAGGAGACAACGCTGAGCTTGGTGTTGGTGCAGAGGCACCAAATGAGCTGGCACCGCATATTTATGCATACGGGTTAGTGACAATAGGTGAAAATTCCACTATACCTGCCGGAGTAAAGATTGGCAAAAATGTTGCAATCTTTGGCGAGACAACGATAGATGAGTATCCTGACGGATTACTCAAGAGCGGTTCAAGTATAATAAAGGCAGGTGAGTAAAGATGAGAGCAATTGGTATAATTTTAGCAGGCGGTGGCAGTAACAAGATGGGGGACTTATCAGCGAAGAGAGCTGTTGCTGCAATGCCTATAGTTGGAAGCTACAGAGCTATAGATTTTACATTGTCCAACATGACAAATTCACACATTCAGAAGGTTGCGGTATATACACAGTACAATTCCCGCTCATTGAATGAACATCTGAATTCATCAAAGTGGTGGGACTTTGGTAGAAAGCAGGGAGGTCTGTATGTATTCACTCCGACAATAACTGCAACAAACAGTTATTGGTACAGAGGTACGGCAGATGCCCTTTATCAGAACATTAATTTCCTTAAGTCAGCCCATGAGCCATACGTTGTTATAGCATCTGGTGATGGAATATACAAGATGGATTACAATAAGGTACTTGAGGAGCACATTGCTACCGGCGCAGATATAACTATTGTATGTAAGGATATCGAACCGGGTGAGGATGACATAAGCAGATTTGGTGTTGTAAAGCTTGACAACGATAACAGGGTTATAGGCTTTGAGGAAAAGCCTCTTGTTGCAGAGACAAATACAGCATTTATCGGGGTATATGTTGTAAGGAGAAGACAGCTTATTGAGCTTTTGGAGGCATGTGCCGCAGAGGGTAGAAGTGATTTAGTTAATGATGTTCTTGTAAGGTATAAGAGCGTTAAAAAGATATATGCGTACAAGCTTCAGTCATATTGGAGAAACATTGGAAGTGTTGATTCATATTTTAAAACCAATATGGATTTCCTGAAAAAGGATATAAGAGACTATTTCTTCAGGGAATATCCGGAGGTTTATTCAAAGGTAGAGGATTTGCCGCCTGCAAAGTATAATGGGGATGCAGTGGTGAATAACAGCCTTGTAGCGAGCGGATGTATCGTAAATGGAACGGTTGAAGATTCCATACTGTTTAAGAAGGTTTATGTGGGTAATAACTGTGTAATTAAAAACTCTATCATACTTAATGATGTTCATATAGGTGATAACTGTTATATTGAAAATTGCATAGTTGAGAGCAGGGATACGCTCCGTGCAAATACTGTTAGAACAGGCGAGCCTGATGACATTAAAGTAATTGTAGAGAAGAACTTTAGATATTCCCTGTAGGGGCTGTCTATTTAACATTAAAGGGGGGTTTTAAGCATGCAAATAACTGATGTAAGGGTCAGGAAGGTTACGAAGGAAGGCAAGATGCGGGCTGTTGTTTCAATTACGATTGATGACGAGTTTGTTGTTCATGATATCAAGGTAATTGAGGGCGAAAAAGGGTTATTTATTGCCATGCCTAGCAGAAAGGCTTCGGATGGGGAGTATAGAGATATCGCTCATCCCATCAATTCAGAGACAAGGGAGAAGATACAGTCACTCATATTAGAGAAATATGAGGAATCTGCTTCTGAGTCAGAAGAGCAATAGTACTAAAAAGGGTTGTCGCACAATTTGGTAGTCACACTACGTGATGTGACTGCCAAATTGTGTGACGACCCTTTTGACTTATTTAAAAGAGGACATTTTTTGGAGGCATAATTATGGAGGAAGAGTACAGCGTAACGGTGACAGAGCTTATAGATAAAATGAAGCTGATTAACCATACACCGGAAATTGATACAGATAAAATACTTATAAAGGATCCTAACATGAATCGTCCGGCAGTTCAGCTTGCAGGATTTTTTGAGCATTTTGATGCAGCACGAATTCAAATCTGTGGAAATGTTGAATATGCATATATTGCAAATATGCATACCGAGGAAGAAAACAGGGATATATTTGATAAGCTTTTTGCTTACAAAATTCCATGTCTCATATTTTGCAGAGGTATAAAACCCTATGATTTTATTATAGAAGCAGGAAATAAGCATGGAATACCGATTTTGACGGATCGATGTGAAACTACATCGGAGTTTGTACATGAGGTGGTAAGATGGCTTCATGTTAAGCTTGCACCAAGAATTTCAATTCATGCAGTTCTTGTAGATGTATACGGTGAGGGTGTACTTATCATGGGCGACAGTGGTATCGGAAAAAGTGAGGCAGCACTGGAACTGATACGAAGGGGACACCGTCTTGTGTCTGATGATGTTGTTGAAATTAAGAAGGTAAGTGACGAGACACTTGTAGGGTCGGCACCGGATATAACGAGACACTTTATTGAGTTAAGAGGAATAGGAATCATAGATGTTAAGACAATGTTTGGTGTTGAGTGTGTAAAAAATACCCAGAATATTGATCTTGTTATCAATTTGGAGGAATGGGATAAGGAGGCAAATTACGACAGACTTGGGCTTGAAGATCAGTATACGGAGTTTTTGGGTAACAAGGTTGTAAGCCATTCCATACCGATAAGGCCGGGAAGAAATATTGCTGTTATAGTTGAGTCTGCGGCTGTAAACCATAGACAGAAAAAGATGGGCTACAATGCTGCACAGGAACTTTATAACAGGGTAACACAAAATATAGCTAAGAATTCAAAATAACATTTAGGAGGATTACATGATGGCAAACTATGTATTTGGCGTAGACATTGGTGGAACAACGGTAAAGATTGGATTGTTTACTGTTGATGGTGTTCTGACTGACAAATGGGAGATTAGTACAAGGGTTGACGAGGGTGGAAAATACATTCTGGGAGACATTGCAACATCCATAGAGGACAAGCTTGCAGAGAAAGATATATCAAAGGCTGATGTTGCAGGAATCGGAATGGGCGTTCCGGGACCTGTTAAGGAGGACGGAACCGTATTAAAGTGTGTAAACCTTGGCTGGGGCATCTTCAATGTGGCTGAGGAACTTTCAAATCTTATAGGACTTCCAGTTAAAGCAGGAAATGATGCAAATATGGCTGCTCTTGGTGAGATGTGGCAGGGTGGTGGAAAAGGTTACACCAATATTGTCATGGTTACACTTGGAACAGGCGTCGGTGGCGGTATTATCATAAACGGAAAGATGCTCTCAGGCGTAAATGGTGCAGGTGGCGAGATAGGACACATTCAGGTCAATGAGGATGAATCAGAGGTATGTGGCTGTGGACGCAAGGGATGCCTTGAGCAGTATACATCTGCGACAGGTATAGTAAGGTCTGCAAATATTGCATTAAACAACACAGACAGACCATCAAGTCTGAGAAATCTTCAGTATGTATCATCCAAAGAAATTTTTGATGCTGCCCAAAATGGTGATGAGCTTGCTGCACAGCTCGTAGAAAATCATGGTAAATGTCTTGGAAAGGCTTTGGCACAGATTGCATGTGTTGTTGACCCTGAAGTATTCGTTATAGGCGGAGGCGTTTCAAAAGCAGGTACTATAATAACGGATACGGTTGAAAAATATTTCCAGGAATACGCATTCCATGCATGCAAAAAGACCCAGTTTACATTGGCGACACTGGGAAATGATGCAGGAATGTATGGAGGCGCATGTGCAATACTTGGCTGATAATGGTTAAAATAAACGAAGCACAGGCTGTAAAGTACGTAAAATTCTACATTTTGTCACATTGAATTAAAAGAACCTATAATGTATGATAGTAGAGGATTGCTGAGGACATTATTGGTTCTTTTGTTTTATCCGCAAATATATATTATATAAATGAGTTGGAGTAAGCTGATGCATAGCAGTATATTTAGTTATATTGATCATATAGAAAATGAACCCCTTTCAAAGCACACTACATTTCGTATTGGTGGGGATGCCAGATATTATTTTAAACCCAAAAATCCTGAGGAAATATATGACATAATTACATATTGTATGGATAAAAACATAAGATATTATGTATTGGGAAACGGAAGCAATGTACTGTTTTCGGATGATGGCTTTGATGGTGTTATTGTTGAGATATTCAATAATATGAGTGAAACGAAAATAGAAAATGATACAATTTATGCAGGCGCAGGCGTTCTTTTGTCAAAACTTGCTGCAGCAGCAAGAGACAGAGGTCTCAAAGGAATGGAATTTGCTTCAGGAATTCCGGGGACTCTCGGAGGCGGAATCGTTATGAATGCCGGAGCCTATGGTGGTGAAATGAAAGATATTGTTGAGTATGTTGATATTATGGAGCAGGATGGGCATATTAACAAATACTCATGTGAGGATATGAAATTTGGATATAGAACCAGTATCGTCAATGACGGAAAGATAGTTGTCGGGGCAATGTTAAAGCTTGAATATGGTGATAAGCAGTCTATATCAGCAAGAATGGAAGAACTTAAAAATGCAAGGGTGTCAAAACAGCCGTTGGAGTATCCGAGTGCAGGGTCAACGTTTAAGCGGCCGGAGGGATATTTTGCAGGAAAGCTTATTGAGGATGCAGGGCTCAAAGGATATCGCGTAGGAAATGCAATGGTATCCGAAAAACATTGCGGTTTTGTAATAAATTGTGGTGGGGCAGGAAGCGATGACGTTCTTAATGTGATAAATGATGTGAGCGATACTGTTTTCGAAAAATTTGGGGTACGGTTGGAGCCGGAGGTAAAAATAGTAAGATGAGATTTGTTATAGTTACGGGTATGAGCGGAGCAGGTAAGTCAACGGCACTAAAGACGCTTGAGGATGCGGGTTTTTTCTGTGTGGATAATCTTCCTGTTATGCTTATTGAAAAATTTGCAGATATAGCACATGATGATAAGCTTGAAGTCGACAATGTTGCAATTGGCATAGACATACGAAGTGGCGAGGCACTTGGCCAATTATCACTTTGTCTGGAGGAGCTTAAACGCCACGGCTACAATTATGAAATATTGTTTTTGGATGCTGCCGAGGAAACACTCGTGAAGCGGTATAAGGAGACAAGGAGAGCACATCCTCTTTCAAATGGTGGAAGAATAAATGAGGGCATTATAAGAGAGCGGAAAAAGATAGAATTTTTGAAGCATACGGCAGATTATGTTATAGATACAACGTCGCTTTTAACAAGAGAGCTCAAGGCTGAAATGGAAAAAATATTTGTCAGAGGCGAGGCATACAATAGTATTATCGTAACAATTATGTCCTTTGGCTTTAAGTACGGTATACCGAGAGATTCGGATTTGGTTTTTGATGCCAGATTTCTGCCGAATCCGTATTATAACCTGGATTTGAGACCATTGACAGGAAATGATGCAAAAGTAGTGGAGATGGTAAGCAACTGCGAAGAATACAAACCATTTATGGATAAGCTTTATGACATGGTCACATATCTGCTGCCCCATTACAAAAAAGAGGGAAAGCACCAGCTTGTTGTTTCATTGGGATGCACAGGTGGCAAGCATAGGTCAGTGACAGTGGCAAACGAGCTTTATGCAAGGCTTAGTGATTTGCCGGATACCGTTAGAATATATCACAGGGATATTACAAAGGATAGAATTGTAAAAGGGGAATAGTGCCATGTCTTTTTCATCACAAGTGAAGGCAGAACTTTACCAGCATATAAGCAGCTCACGTCATTGCCGTCTGGCAGAGCTTGGAGCGCTTGTAACAATGTCTGACAGAAGGAATGAAGAAAAAAACAGTTATGGAGAGAGTATTCATTTATTTAATAAAATAAAAAAACTTGAAAAACTGCTAGATCTTGATGCATATTCAGAGGAAGGAAGGAAGGCACTTAAGCTGAAAGAGTCGGATGGCTTTCTCGTGGCTGATCATATGCTTATTGAGCGAAGCTGTTGCAAACAAGCATTTATGAGAGGTGCATTTCTTTCGTCAGGTTCGGTTACCGACCCCAACAAGGGGTATCATCTTGAAATAGTATGTGAAAATGAGCTGTGTGCTGAGCTTGTCGCATATATTATGGATGGTTTTGACCTTGAACCGAAACAGGTTACAAGAAAAAAATACAGAGTAGTATATATTAAGGATGGCTCGATGATTGTTGATTTTCTCAATATTATAGGTGCCCACAATGCGCTTATGAATATGGAAAATGTCAGGATACTTAAGGATATGAGGAATTCGGTCAACAGAAGGGTGAACTGTGAGACTGCAAATATAAATAAAACTGTCAATGCAGCTGTAAAACAAATTGAGGATATCCAGTTTATTGAGGAGACAAAGGGACTTAAATTTTTACCTGATAATCTTAGAAAAATAGCTGAGTTAAGGCTTGAAGAACCGGAGATTACATTAAAGGAGCTTGGAGAAATGTTAAATCCACCTATAGGCAAGTCAGGTGTGAATCATAGATTAAGAAAAATAAGTGAGATAGCCAATGAGCTAAGGAGGAAATGATATGATTAACAAGACCGTAAAGGTAAACTTTTCTGCGGACGCAGAAGCGAGACCGGTTGCTATGCTGGTTCAGATTGCAAGTCAGTTTGAGAGCAAAATATTTATTGTTGAAAAGGCGAAAAAGATAAATGCAAAAAGCATTATGGGAATGATGAGCATGGGATTTGGCAAAGGAGAAGAGCTTTTAATTGAGGCTGAAGGTGCAGACGAAGAAAAGGCAATTGAAACAATTGTAAATTATATTGAGTCAGGTAACCTTGCATAAGAAAAACCTTTGTGGTAAAATACATTTTAGGTATTTATTGTTGCTACGAAGGAGGATAGCAAATGGGAAAGCTTAGCAATTTTTTTGGTAAGATTCCATTCCTTTCTGGAATAGGAGGAAAGAAAAAATCGAATAAGAGTAACGTTGAGCTTCAGTACGATAAGGCTATAAATCTGATGGAGAACGGTAACCACGAGGAGGCTGTTGAGATATTCGAAAAAATAGTTGACATAGCTATTGTGGATGGTCAGTATAAGTCTTTTGGTGTTGATGCGTTAAAGATAATGGGGGAGCTATATGAAACAGGAAGGTACAGCAACTGTCTGGTGGACGTGGACATAAACAAGGCATGCCTGTACTACGAGAAGTATACCAAGCTTAACAAGGATGGCGAAATGATTTATAAGCTTGCAAAGATGCTTCTTGACATACAAAACTTTTCAAAGGCAATTACTTTTTTTGAGAAAGCTACAGATTGTGGAATTAAAGCTGCCTACATGAATTTAGGAAGTATATACGAGCATGGTTTAAACAGAATAGACCAGTATGGAAATAAAAGTGACTTTGTTGTACCGGTTGATTATGACAAGGCGATGATGTGGTACAAAAGACTTGCAGATATGGGTGACACAAAGGCTATGTCGGCATATGACAGAGTGGAGTATGCCAGCCAGCACACGGATAGTCTGGAGTTTGAGGAAAAGGATAAGCTGTATACGGAGATAGCTGAGGCAAGACGTGCAAAAGGTAAGGAACCCCGCTACAAGGCTATTGAGGCATCAAGACTCCAGTATCAATACACATATGTACACAATCAGGTGGATGGATATATTCATAAGCTTCCGAAGGATTGGGTGAAGACAATCAATGAGGAGACAGATGAGGAATATTATGCACCTAGTCTTACATATAAGGATTTCGCAATGTATGTGTCCTATGACAGTATACCGAGGGACTCTAAAAAAACACTTGAAAATTATCTGAGATACTGTAATGATGCATTTGATGAAGAACTTCAGCTCAAGGCATATATAACAGATTATGCAGATGGTGTATGCACTACGTTCTATCATAAAGAGATGGAAAAAGGAATTGTTACATTTGCATTTTATCAGGGAAAAAGACTTGCCTGCATGAAGTTTGTATGTGCAACAATGGAAATAATTGAGCAGTACGAGGAAATTATTTTTGAGACGGCAAACTCCTTTGCGTTTGTTGACCCGACACTTGCCAGTGAACAGAGTCTTAACAGAAAGGAAAATCAGTATTACAGTGAGGCTGTTTACTGTTATTATCTTGAAGATTATGAGGGCGCCATGGCAGCAGCTAAGCAGGCACTTAAGCTGGGAAGTATAAAGGCAAGTTATCTTTTGATTGAGCTGTACTTTGATGAGGATTCGCCTTACAAGGATATTGAAAAGACGATAAGCTATGCAAAACAGCTGTTTGATGCAACAAAGGATCCGGATTTGGCATTCCTTCTTGGAAACATACACGACCAGCAGCTTAAGGATTACATGAAAGCACTGAACTGGTATGAGCATGCTCACAGGCTTGGGCATAAGAGGGTTGCATTTTATCTTGGAAGATTTTATTACTATGGCGTGCTTAGAACAAAGAGAGATGGTGTCAAGGCACTTGAATATTTCAAGGAAGCAGCAGCCAATGGTATACTTGAGGCTGAGGCTTATATTAAGGACATAGAGGAGTTAAAAGGAGAAGATTTACAAAGCAGTGTTGAGAAGTGGGAGAGAGCTGTTGAGGCAGGTAGTGGTGCAACGGCACTCAAAATAGCACTTTATAAGCAGAGTCAGGTATTTTATATAGCGAATTCCTATGAGATTGAAAAGGCATTTAATGAAGCACTTGGACTTGGAAGTTATCAGGCAGCTTATGAACTTGGAAAAATTTATCAAGCCCAGGAAAATGACGAGAACTATAGAGGCGAGATTAGGAGTCTTAAATATTTTGAAAGGGCATATGACAATGGCTACGATGGATTTGACAAAGATAACCTTTTCAAGATAATAGAATATAAGTCAGAGAAGGCTGAGAGTGATGCTGAAAAAATACAGCTTTATCTCCAGAGTGCAAGAATGGGTTATGTTCCTGCCATAGATATTTTAACAGAGCTTGTGCCGTATACAACACAAGATATAAAAAATCTTTATTCCGAGCTTATTGAAATCGCAGAGACCGGTGATGATTCGGCAATTATTTGTATGAATAAGCTGGAGAAAAAGTATAATGACCTTGTTATAAAACAGCCTGATGAGGGCGAAAAGATTATAGATAACAAGTTTTTCAGACTTTGTGTTCCGAAGGAATGTACAGCTGTTATTAACGATGAGGGCGGTACAATAAAGTTTGCAGATTCAGTTGTAGAGTTTGCTGTGGCTGAGTTGCCGGTAGCTGCTGAGGATGAGGAAAGCTACCTTAAAATTTACAAGCTTATCCTTTCTGAATACTTACCGGATGAGAATGCAGAGATTATAATTGCCAACTCACGTATGATTGGTTCCGGTATGAGAGATACAAAGAATAATGTACACACATACAGCATTCTTCTTATAAGCTCAAAGAATCAGTATTTATTTAAGCTGAGTTCAAGAGACAGACGTGAAATGATGCAGTTTAAGGATAAAGTTCAACTGATAGCTAAGTCACTTGTTGAAACAGGTGAAATTTATATAGCTACTGAGGGCACAAAGAAAAACATTGGACTTTCATTCCTGCTTCGCTCGAACGAGAGTGGTTTCTTATCCATTGGAAAAATGGACTAAATACAAATTAATATACTTCGGGGCAGGGTGAAATTCCCGACCGGCGGTATGTGTTTTTGCACGAGCCCGCGAGCCTGATGGCAGATCCGGTGTGATTCCGGAGCCGACAGTAAAGTCTGGATGGAAGAAGAATCGTTGATATAGTATTATGTATATTTTATATGTATGCAATAACTATCTTTTTGAAAACAGCTCCGACATTTTGGGGCTGTTTTCATTTGCTATATAAGGGAATTATAAAAACGAAAGAACTATAGAAGGTTTGAACAAGGAGCAGTGCGATGTTTGAAGAGAAATATATGTTACTTGCCATAGAGCTTGCCAAAAAAGGAAAAGGAGCCGTAAATCCGAATCCACTTGTAGGTGCGGTTATAGTAAAAAACGGAAAAATAATAGGGCAGGGATATCATGCCAGATATGGCGGGCTTCATGCAGAGAGAGATGCATTTTCAAACCTTACAGAGGATGCAGAAGGAGCAGAAATGTATGTCACATTGGAGCCATGTTGCCATTTTGGGAAACAGCCACCTTGTGTAAATGCAATTGTGGAGCATAAAATAGGACATGTTTACGTTGGCTCTGATGATCCAAATGAAAAGGTTGCAGGAAACGGAATAAAATATCTGCGTGAGCATGGTATAGACGTTGATACCCATATGCTGAAAGAAAAGTGTGATGAGTTAAATCCAGTGTTCTTTCACTACATTACGACAAAAAGACCATATGTAGTCATGAAATATGCAATGACCATGGATGGAAAAATTGCAACCTACAATAAAAAAAGCAAATGGATTACATGTGAAGAATCAAGAAAACGTGTTGCCGAAAGCAGGAATGAGTATATGGGAATCATGGTGGGAATCGGAACGGTTCTTGCAGATAATCCAATGCTTACATGTAAGGTAGAGGGTGGACGGAATCCAATTAGAATCGTTTGTGACAGTAATTTGATGATTCCCATTGATTGCAATATTGTAAATACTGCAAGGGATGTAAAGACCATAGTTGCAGTATGTGATCTTGATAATAAGGATGAAGGAATAAAAGCCAAATGTAAGCTGCTTCAGGATAAGGGTGTTGAAATATTGGAAGCAGGCGGGACCGATAAAAGGATTGACCTGAATTTGCTTATGAAGCTGCTGGGAGAAAAGGGTATAGACGGAATTTTGCTTGAGGGTGGAGGTACATTGAATTATAGTGCCATTCGTGAAAATATTGTAAATGAAATACAGGCTTATATTGCACCAAAAATATTTGGTGGAGGTGAGGCACCAAGTCCTGTGGAGGGACAGGGAGTGGAGGAACCGAAACTTGCAAAAATATTTCATTTAAAGAGAGTGGAACAGATAGAAGAGGATATACTTCTAACGTACAGAAGATAAAAGGCTACCTGTTGTTAAATATTTATTTTAGAAAAGAGGAAATAAAATGTTTACCGGAATTGTTGAGGAAATGGGTATTATCAAATCTATCGATAAAGGGGCAAAATCTGCAAGGCTTACCATCTGTGGAGAAGTTGTCACAAAAGATTCACATATAGGAGATAGTATAGCTGTAAATGGTATTTGCCTTACTGTAACGTCAATAAAGGGAAATTGTTTTACCGCAGATGTTATGGCAGAGACAATGAGGAGAACGTCATTGGGAGGGCTTGCCCCTGGGAGCAAAGTAAATCTTGAGAGAGCTATGACATTAAACGGAAGATTTGGTGGACATATTGTTTCGGGGCATATTGATGGAACAGGTACAGTAAGCAGGCTTGAAAGAGAGGATAATGCGGTGTGGGTTACCGTTAATACAACGGAAGCTATACTAAAATATATAATAGAAAAAGGGTCTATAGCCATTGATGGCATAAGCCTTACGGTGGCATATGTGGATAGCAGCTGCTTTAAGGTTTCAATTATTCCACACACTGCGGCGGAGACGACACTTCTTTCAAAAAAAGCAGGGGATATTGTAAATCTTGAAAACGATGTAATTGGAAAATATGTAGAAAAGCTTATGTCATATGGTAAGTCCAATGAAAATAAACAAAAAACTGCCGGTTTGAATGAAGCATTTCTTATTGAACATGGGTTTATGTAGGATGTGCTATGGCTGTTCATAGTGGAATAGGAGGAATATAGTATGGAATTCAACTCAATTGAGGAAATTCTTGAGGATTTGAGACAGGGGAAAATTGTTGTTATACTGGATGATGAAAACAGGGAAAATGAAGGTGATGTCATCTGTGCTGCCCAGTTTGCAACAACTGAAAATGTAAACTTTATGGCATCATATGCGAAGGGACTTATATGCATGCCAATGGCACCGGAGTATACAGATAAGCTGCATCTTCCACAGATGTGTATAACGAATACAGATAACCACTGTACGGCATTTTCCGTCTCCGTGGATCATGTAGATACAACAACAGGTATCTCTGCATATGAGAGGGGCTATACAGCGAGAAAATTTGTTGAGGATGATGCAAAACCTGAAGATTTCAGACGTCCGGGGCACATGTTTCCGTTAGAGTCAAGGCCGGGAGGAGTAATAGAACGTCAGGGACATACGGAGGCCACGGTTGACCTTATGAAGCTTGCAGGATTAAAGCCGGTAGGTCTTTGCTGTGAGATTATGCGGGACGATGGAAATATGGCAAGACTGGAAGATTTGACGGAATTTGCAAAACGTCATAACCTTAAAATATCTACGGTTGAAAAACTTATACAGTATAGAAAAGAGCATGAGGTGTTTGTTGAATGTGTTGCCAAGGCAAAGATGCCTACGCGTTATGGAGAATTTACGATACATGGATACGTAAACAAACTGAATGGAGAGCATCATGTTGCGCTTGTCAAAGGAGATATAACGGACGGTGCTCCTGTCTTATGCCGTGTCCATTCAGAGTGTCTGACCGGTGACGCACTGGGGTCTGCACGATGTGACTGTGGACAGCAGTATGATGCGGCAATGAAAATGATTGCCAAGGAAGGCAGAGGTGTACTTCTTTATATGAGGCAGGAGGGCAGAGGAATAGGGCTGATCAATAAAATACGTGCCTATGAGCTTCAGGATAAGGGCAGAGATACGGTGGAGGCAAATATTGAGCTTGGATTTCCAGAGGATGCAAGAGATTACACGATAGGAACACAGATACTTGTTGATCTTGGAATAAAGAAACTTCGCCTTATGACAAATAACCCACTTAAGGTTTACGGACTTGCCGGATATAATTTAGAGATTGTGGAGCGGGTTCCGATTCAAATGGAACCGGGCGAATATGACATGTTTTATCTCAAAACAAAGAAAGAAAAAATGGGTCATATTCTTGACATATAAACACACAAAAAATAATAACCGTATTTTGCACATCGCAAAAATGGTTACAAAATAGGAGGATATAATATGAAGACATTAGAGGGAAAGTTAGTTGCAAATGGAGCCAGAATAGGAATTGTTGCAGCAAGATTTAATGAGTTTATTGTTTCAAAGCTTATCGGAGGTGCAGTGGATGGTCTTGTAAGACATGATGTAAATGAGGATGATATAACGCTTGCATGGGTTCCGGGAGCATTTGAGATACCTGTTGCTGCAAAGAAAATGGCTGAGTCAGGAAATTATGATGCAGTCATATGTCTTGGAACGGTAATAAGGGGAGCTACAACACATTATGACTATGTATGTAACGAGGTATCTAAGGGAGTTGCTTCTGTGTCATTGTCAACCGGTGTTCCTGTACTGTTTGGAGTTGTTACAACTGAAAATATAGAGCAGGCAATTGAACGTGCGGGCACAAAGGCAGGAAACAAGGGCTACGACTGTGCATTGTCAGCTCTTGAAATGATTAATCTGATGAAACAGATGTAATTTGGAAACAAAAGTTATCTGATAAAAGGATAAAAGGGGCGGCTTATGAATGACAGGAAATTAAAACAATTAAATATACTGGTTATGTTGGCAGTAGCAGTCGGCATAATATTTATTGGGCTGTTTATGTTTGTCTTTAGACCTGGCGAGCAAAAGAAAATATCAACAGATACGCTTCAGGATTTTAACGACGGATGGCTGCTCAGGAATTATCGTGGACAGTCAGACCAGTTTATTGATTTGCCTGCAAAGGTTAAGGCTGACGGTGAAGAGGTAATTGTTATTGTGCACGAGGCACCGGAATATGTAAATAAGAACAGTGTTTTAGTATTGAATACAAAATTCCAAAACGTGCTTGTGACCGTAAATGACGAAAAAGTGTATGCCAACGGTGTATTGAATGACCAGAAGCTTTTACAGAATGCGGTTCCATGTATCAACATGATTGATATAGGCAGCGCTTATCCGGGGGCTCTTATTACGATATATCTTGTATCTGCATATGATAAATATAGTGGAGAAATCGGAAACATAAGCATTGGAACAAAGGGTGATGTTGTTGCGGATATTGCGAAAAAAAATGGGGTAAGCTTTATATTTGCCACATTGTTGCTTATAGTTAGCATTATTCTCATTATTTCAGTTTGTTTTATGAAAAACATCAACGTAAATAAGAGAAGAGCGCTTTACGGATTCGGGTTTATTTTTGCTGTTGCATTGTGGAGTATAACATCAAATCCGATACTCCAGCTTATAACATCAAACACCTTTGGTATATATATGGCTAACATGGTTATTATGCTTATTATGCCTATATTATATATTATGCACCAAAGATGCTTTGTAATTAAGCGGAGATACGGAAGAATATTTGAGATTGGAATATATATATTTGCCGTAAATATGCTGGTCGGTGTAGTGTTCCAGATGCTTCATGTATGTGACTTTGCGACTTATACAATTTTTACGAAGATATTTATTGTAATAGGACTGCTGCTTCTTTCGGGAATTATGTATCTGGCAGCAGACACATACGGAGACAAAACAATATACAGTAACCTTTGTGCAAACATGGTGCTTACGGTTGCGACTCTTATTGAGGCACTTTTATCATGCTTCCGGTTTTATATTCCGTATGATGGTGTTGTACTTCAGGTGGGTGTATATATATTTATGATTCTTCTTGTAATATCCGTTGAAAAGGGAATTATTAAGGAAATGAATTATGCAAATGAGCTGACCCATGACAACATTGAAAAAGAAAAAAAGCGTGCATTAAAAAATATAAATACAAAGTTTGTTTACAGCACATTAAACGTTGCAGTCAACAATTTAAAAGAGCATGATTTGGAAAACAGCAGACTTATATATGACACATCTGTATATTTGAAATATAACATTATGGCATCCGCAGAACAAAAAATGGTTCCATTTTCAGAGGAAATGGAGTATATTAAGTCATATCTTGGCATGCAGCGTAAACGAAATGAGGCACTTGAAATCGTTGTTGAGGATAAGGTAGTTGAATTTCAGATTCCATTTAATACAGTGGAGCCACTGGTGGAGAATGCAGTTGTAAATGGTGCCTTAAGATCTGATTTGGGAGGACGAATTGTAGTAAGAAGCTATGAGAGACTGGATTGCTTTGCCATACAGATTGTCGATAATGGTAAGGGAATCGGACCGGATAAACGCTTTTACGGAAAATACACATATAAGGCAATTAAGAAAAGACTGAAAAGTATGTGTGGCGCTGTCGTAGAGATAAAAAATAAGCCTGATAAAGGAACAATAGTAACAGTTAAGGTTCCTAAAAAGGGTTATGTTGTAAAGGAGAATTAACATTGACACTTTCAGAACAAATAGTATACGCAATGTTCAAACCATCAAGATATAAGGAAATGATTAAGCTGAAAAGAAAAAAATCAGTCCTTTTTATCGTTGTATTGATGTTTGTACTTGGAATCGTTACATTTGCAGTACCAACAGGTGCATATATAACAGGCTTTGGAGGATTCGAAAAGCTGTTTACCCAAAATATGGGTAATATTAAATATCAGGACGGGGCATTGTCTATAGATAAGCCATTTGAAATGATTGTAGGTGGAGCACATATTCTTATCGACACAGAGACGGAAACTGTTACAGATGAAAAGATGAATAAGAGTGGCGCATATTTTGCAATTGGTTCAAAAAATATGCGTTTGGCAATTGTGTCCGACAGGAAGGTTTCAGATTATAAAACGATTTCGTTAACAGGATTACTGCCGGATGGCCTGGATAACAATATGTTAGTTAGCTATATTCCAGGTATATACATGTATCTTGTAATAATATTTATATCAACGTGTATAGGATTTTTTATCAAATATGGCTTTTTTGCACTTGTATTCAGCATTTGTATCAATTCCATGAATAAACGAATGGAGCTTGGCTTGACATATGGCCAGGTATTTATGCTGTGCTTTTATGGACAGACATTAGGCATGATACTTGTAAACTTTAATGCAGCAATCGGACTTATGCCGGCAATCATTGTAAGCCTTGTAGGTTTTTTTATTTCAATCAATATGATAACGATGTCAGTTGCAATTATTCATCAGGGTAAGCAGGTCTGATATATCAGATTCCGACATTGAGCTTAATATGCTGTTATGAAACCGTTCATCAAATGTAACCTCTCTGCCAATGTAATCAGGGGGGTTATATTTTTTTGCCATTTCTTCATCCGGAAATTCTATTTCTCCTATAATGAGCCCTTTGAATAATCCGTCAAAAATATCTAACTCAAGCATTAAGTTATTTTCAAGAGGTATTTCATATCGGTTTTTGGAGATAATATTTCCTGAAACCTTTTGTGACAGGCAGTCGAATGAGCTGTCGTCAATCTCAAGCTCAAATTCACGGCGAGACAGCATACCATCACCCTTTATTGTAAGAATAAGTTTTTGACCGATTAAGCTTCCAGATTTATATGTAAGCTTTTTTCTTATGCGGATTACAGGATGCGTGCACACATACCCCTGTTCAATGTGGTGATGTACATAGTCATCAAGCTTGTCCGGAAGCCGGTTTATAAGATATTTTTTTTCTATTTCCATGTTGTTCATTTAAAGCTGCTCCTTATTATTTAATATTAAAAAATCGAAATTCAGTTACTTGTAGCTGTACAATTAAATACCCATTTATATAGAGGTATACATCATGAAATGATTTTGACAGAAATTGGTTTATGATATATTATATACAATATGAAAATTCTTATAAAGACATATTTTTATTTTATAGGAAACTTTGTTCCTAAAATATTTTTAATTATAGGATGGAGGAGCGCTATGAGCAGAGTTAATGTTTTTTTTGCAACGGGATATGAAGAAGTGGAGGCACTTACAGTTGTTGATTTATTAAGGAGAGCCGGCATTGAGACAGATATGGTTTCTGTGACTGGAGATTTAAATGTAACAAGCTCACATAATGTTACAGTAAAAATGGACAAGCTGTTTGAGGATGCGGACGATGGTGCAGAGGTAATCGTTCTTCCGGGTGGAGTTCCGGGAACACCGAATTTAAAAGCACACAAGGGTCTGGCAGATATGATAAGAAAGCATAATGATGCTGGAAAATATATTGCTGCAATATGTGCAGCACCTACTGTATATGGAGAGATGGGACTTCTTGAGGGGAAAAATGCAACCTGTTATCCTGGCATGGAGGATGGACTTTTAGGTGCAAATAAGCTTCAGGACAAGGTAGTGATTGACGGAAATATAATTACAAGCAGAGGTCTTGGAACAGCAATTGATTTCGGACTTGCCCTTGTCGGACTTTTAAAGGGGGCAGGCACAGCAGAAGAATTGGCGAGTAAAATAGTATATACAGTTAAATGCTAAGAGAAATAAGGAGTATGACGTGTATAATATAAAAGTTAAGGATATATTGGAGGCAACTGGTGGAAGGCTTCTTGCCGGAGATGAAAATGTTGAAATAAAGGATGTCTGTATAGATTCAAGAGATGTAAAAGAGGGGGATTTGTTCGTACCTATTGTAGGGGAACGTATAGATGCCCACAGATTTATCGAGAGTGCAATGGAGACATGTGCAGCAACACTTACACAGCACCACAGCGTGGTTGTTATTTCTGATAAGCCTTATATTCAGGTTACAGACACACTTAAGGCATTGCAGGATATAGGAGCATACATAAGAAACAGGCTTAATATTCCTATTGTTGGAGTTACGGGCAGTGTTGGAAAGACCACGACACGAGAAATGATATCAACTGCACTTGCAGGATGTATTGATGTATATCAGACATCGGGAAATTATAATTCACAGGTTGGGGTGCCGGTAACAATAACAAGAACTACAAAATCGGCACAGGTGGCTGTCCTTGAGATGGGAATGAGTGAGGTAGGAGAAATGAGCAATCTTTCCCGTATCGTCAGACCGGATATATGTGTAATTACTGTTATAGGAGTTGCACACATAGAACATCTCAAAACGCAGGAAAACATTCGAAGGGAAAAGCTTGCAATTACAGAGTCAATGAACCGGGATGGTGTATTATTTTTAAATGGTGATGACCCTCTGTTAAAGGAACTGAAAGGTAAGACAGATGTTAAAACCTATTATTATGGATTATCCGAAAAATGTGAGTACCGTGCAGAAAATGTCCGTATGGAGGACTATAAGATAAAGTATGATTATGTTCACGGAGATGTACGTGTTCCGGTAGTGTTAAATGCACTTGGAAAGCATAATGTAAGTAATTCACTTGTTGGTATGGCAATTGCCGATTATATGGGCCTTTCACTTACCGATGCGGCAAAGGGCTTTGACAGTTTTGCAGGAATACGACAAAAACTGATATCAATTCCGGGAAAATACACGATAATTGATGATACCTATAATGCAAGCCCTGATTCAATGAAAGCAAGCATAAGTGTTCTTGCGGATATGAATAATAGTGGTAAAAAAATAGCAGTTTTGGGTGATATGTTTGAGCTTGGAGAAAATAGCGAAAAATATCATTATGATGTTGGCAGGTTTCTTGCAGATAAGCCTATTGATGAGTTAGTAGTTGTAGGTGAACTGTCTCAGTCAATCAGGAAAGCTGTGGAGGATTCTGAGTCAGATATAAAATGCTATTCCTTTAAGGACAATGGAGAAGTTGCACTTTATCTCATGACAGTTATGATGCCGGATGATGTTGTCCTGATAAAAGGCTCTAATGGCATGAAATTAAATGAGATTGTCAGTAATATGAGAGGCTGATTAAAAATTTAAAAATCAATGTTGACAGTGTTTTTTAACTGTGATATATTTATTTAAGATAAATAATAATGATTATCATTATTAAGATATAACATGTATGTGAAAGGAGAAAGTAATATGAAGTTTGTATGTGGAGTATGTGGATATGTTTATGAGGGTGAGACTGTACCGGAGGTTTGTCCTGTATGTAAGGCACCAGCTTCTAAGTTTAATGCACAGGATGGAGACTTGTCATGGGCAGCAGAGCACGTTGTAGGTGTTGCGAAAGGAGTAAGTGAGGACATCGTTGCAGATCTCAGAAGCAATTTTGAAGGCGAGTGTTCTGAGGTAGGTATGTATCTTGCTATGGCAAGAGTTGCATACAGAGAGGGTTATCCGGAAGTAGGTATGTACTACGAGAAGGCAGCATATGAAGAGGCAGAGCATGCAGCTAAGTTTGCTGAGCTTCTTGGAGAGGTTGTAACAGACAGCACAAAGAAGAACCTTGAGCTCAGAGTTGCTGCTGAAAACGGAGCAACAGCAGGAAAGACTGATCTTGCAAAGAGAGCAAAGGCTGCAAACCTTGATGCAATCCATGACACTGTACATGAGATGGCAAGAGATGAGGCAAGACACGGAAAAGCATTTGAAGGACTTCTTAAGAGATACTTTGGTTAAGCTACAAGCCATGCAATAAGACCAAAAACAGTCTGCAAGTTTACTTGCAAAGAGCTGTTTTTGTCTTATTATACGGCGCCAGCCGTCCATGAAACGCACGTGAGTGCGTGAATGGAGCAAGGCTTGTAAATAAACTTAACTATAAAAATAATGAAATTACAACAAGAAAAGGAGATGCACAATTATGCAAAAATACTTTTGTAATCCATGCGGGTATACTTATGACCCTGAAAAAGGTGACCCTGAACACGGTATTGCTCCGGGCACAGCATTCGAGGATTTACCGGATGATTGGTGTTGTCCTATGTGCGGTATAAGCAAGGATATGTTTCAGGCTTGCATTGACAACTACAACTAAATTATGTATGAAAGAGGGAATGAATCAGAAATGGTTCGTTCCCTTTTTGATTTACAATTCTATATTTTACATGGTATAATGTGCGTAAACGCACATTATACTTTGCGAAAAAACATCGCAAATAGTGCATCGCCAATCTACGATTGACGATATGGTATAATATGCCCTAAGGAGAGACCCAACGAAGTTGGGAGGACATAGCAAGGGCCGAAGGACCGTGCCCTGCGAAGCAGTAGGATTCCTTAGGGCAAGGCCCAAGACTTGAGACCCAACGAAGCAAGGAGGAGCATAATGAGCCAGCTGGTTTATACAAATGAAAAATGTCAGGGGTGTAATCGTTGCATTTCAGTATGTCCGGTGCTTACTGCAAATTATTCTGTTCGTGCAGAAGCTGGACAGCGGATTGAGGTACATAGCGAAAATTGTGTCGGTTGCGGTGCATGCTTTGATGTTTGTGAGCATAATGCCAGAGAATATTATGATGACACGGAACAGTTTTTCCGTGATTTAGAACGTGGCGAGCAGATATCTGTGCTGCTGGCTCCGTCATTTCAGGCGAATTATCCAGAGGAATATGCCTCTATATTGGGTGGATTGAAAAATTTAGGTGTCAATCGTATTATAAGTGTCAGTTTTGGTGCTGACATTACCACATGGGGATATATCAACTATATTTCTGAGCATGATCTACAGGGCGGAATTTCACAGCCTTGTCCGGCAGTAGTTAATTACATTGAGCATTATGCACCGGATTTGATACAGAAGCTGATGCCGATTCATAGTCCTTTGCTGTGCACGGCAATTTATGCAAAAAAATATATGCATATTACGGATAAGCTGGCATTTATCAGTCCATGTATTGCAAAAAAGATTGAGATTACGGACCCGAATACGAATGGATACGTATCATATAATCTGACCTTCAACCATTTTATGGAGTATGTAGGAAAGCATCATATCATTGGAAAAGATGCATCCGATGAGATAGAATATGGTTTGGGAGCTGTTTATCCAACCCCGGGAGGGCTTAAAGAGAATGTGTACTGGTTTTGTGGTGAAGATGCATTTATACGACAGGTAGAAGGAGAAAAGCGTGCATATGCCTTTTTGGAGGATTACAGAAAAAGGTTGGCAAGAGGGCAGAGATTACCGTTTATGGTTGATATTTTAAACTGTGACAGAGGCTGTCTTTACGGAACGGGTATTGAAACGGAAAAGAATTATTCTGAGGATAATTATTATAATCTGCAGGAAATCAGAGAATGCTGTAAGAAAAACAATGAAGAAAATCCATTTTCAAAAAAGCTCACTCCGGCGGAACGTTTAGAGCAGTTTAACAAGCAGTTTTCCGAATTGGATATTCGGGATTTTATGCGAAGCTATTCTGATAAATCTACCAGTATTTCTTTGCGTGAGCCAAGTGACAAGGAATTGGATGAAATATTCATTTCCATGAATAAAAAAAGCTGGGCACAAAGGAATATTAATTGTGGAGCATGTGGATATGGAAATTGTCTGGAAATGGCAGCAGCAATTTACAATGGCAGTAATATACCGGAAAACTGTGTTCATTATATGAAGGATGAACTTCATGCTTTTTCTGTCAAGATGAAAGAACAAAATGAGGAATTAAAACGGGTGATTAAGGAGGAAAAGGAAGGCGAGCTGTTCATTAATCAGATGATACGTGCGTTTGCAAAAAGTATTGACCTTAAGGATCAGTATACAAAGGGACATTCCTTCCGTGTGGCAGAGTATGCAAGGATGATTGCAACGAAGATGGGATATAATGATAAAAAGCTTGAAAATATTTATCATATTGCCCTGCTTCACGATATTGGTAAGGTTGTAATACCGGAAGAAATTTTAAATAAGCCGGGAAAGCTTACAGATGGTGAGTATGAAATGATTAAGCAGCATGCACAGTATGGTTACGATATTTTAAAGGAAATTGACAGCCTTCCGAATCTGGCACTTGGCGCAGGGTACCATCATGAGCGTGTAGATGGAAAGGGGTATCCGAACGGAAAGCAGGAAAGGGAAATTCCGCAGATTGCCAGAATTATTGCAGTTGCAGATACATTTGATGCTATGCATTCGACCCGTCCGTACAGGAAATGCATGCCAATGGAACATATTATTGATGAGCTGAAACGGGTTTCGGGAACCCAGTTAGATGCCCATATTGTGGATATACTTTTGGAGCTTATTGAAGAGGGCACTTTTGAGGATGATATTCAGGTACAATAAATGGATACAAATATAGGAGGATATAAAATGGTAAAGCATGTTATTTTATGGAAGCTTAAGGAAACCTTAGGGGAGGATGAAAAGAAAAAGATACTTGAAGACATGAAAAGGAACTTGGAGGGCTTAAAGGGAAAGATTTCGGGATTAGAGGATATAAATATAATTATTAATCCATTAGGTTCATCCAATGCTGACGTGATGCTTGACAGTGTTCTTTCTGACAAGGAAGCACTTGCAGGATATCAGAGTCATCCTGAGCATGTAAACGTTGCAAATACTTATGTCAGACCGTTTACAGAGATAAGACTATGTATGGATTATGAGGTGTGAAATAGCAGGATATCAGCATTTTAATACGATGATTTTTGACAAGATGAATTTATACTTAATTATATTGGCGGTAGAGATATGAATAAGGATGATAAAGCGGCGGCGAGTGCCGCTCATTATGATAAAATGGTAAATACACCGGTAGCAAAGCTTGTTACAAGACTTGCCATACCAACCATTATCAGCATGATGGTTACAACCATTTACAGTATGGCTGACACATATTTTGTAGGTAAGCTTGGCAACAGCGCAAGTGGAGCTGTAGGTGTAGTGTTTGGTCTTATGGCAATCAATCAGGCACTTGGTTTTATGTTTGGCCATGGTGCAGGAAGTATTGTGGCAAGACGATTGGGTGATAAAGATTCTGATAATGCAACAAGATATGCATCTGTCAGCTTTTTTTCTGCAATTATAATAGGTGTTGCTGTTACTGTCTTGGGGCTTTGCTTTATATCACCGCTTATGAAGGTTCTAGGAAGCACGGATACAATACTTCCATATGCAAAGGATTATGGAAAATTTATTCTGATGGCGGCACCTGTGTTCATGGGAAGCTTTGTGTTAAACAATATTTTGAGATATGAAGGGAAAGCATATCTTTCTATGATAGGATTGACGCTAGGTGGAATCATAAATATTGCACTTGACCCTATATGTATATTTGTATTTGATCTTGGAATTGCAGGAGCAGGCATATCTACAGCGGTATCACAGTGTGTCAGCTTTCTGATACTTTTAAGCATGTTTCTGAGAGGGAAAACACAAAGTAAGATTAGTTTTACAACAGCATGTGCGAATGTTGGAATGATTGTGCTTGTTATGAAAACCGGATTTCCGAGCCTGTTAAGACAGGGACTTACAAGTGTGTCAACAATGGTTTTAAATAGTACGGCAGGCAATTACGGTGATGAGGCAGTGGCCGCTATGTCTATTGTAAACAGAATATGCTTCTTTATATTTGCAGTTGGTCTTGGAATTGGACAGGGCTTTCAGCCGGTTTCGGCATTTAACTATGGTGCAGGGAAATATGACAGAGTAAAAAAATCCTTTTATTTTACATGGTTCGCATCGGAGGTGATGCTGGGTATTCTGGCTATTGTCGGAATAATTTTGTCAGGCAGGCTTGTGGGTATTTTCAGGGATGATGCGATGGTTATAGAAATAGGCACAGTGGCACTCCGATATCAGCTGCTGGCACTGTTTGTACAGCCGGTATCCATATGTACCTCAATGCTTTTTCAAAGTGTAGGTGAAAATAAAAAAGCATCTTTGGTGTCAATGCTCAGGAGTGGGGTGTGCTTCATACCGATTCTTGTTGTATTCAGCTATGCATTTGATTTGTTTGGAATACAAATTGCCCAGCCGGTTGCAGATGTATTAACATTTTTGCTGACAATGCCGCTGGGGCTTTCCTATATCCGTAAGCTTGGGAAGAGTGAGTGATGAAAATACGTAAAGGAGATTGATATAAATGCTTAAAATTGGAAGTCATGTGAGTATGGGTGGAAAGGATATGATGCTCGGCTCTGTTAAGGAGGCCCTTAGCTATGGAGCAAACACATTTATGCTTTATACAGGTGCACCTCAAAACACAAGGCGAAAGGATGTGTCTGAGCTTAAGGTTGACGAGGCATTGGAGCTTATGAGGGCAAATGGCATTGAGGAGTTTATTGTACATGCTCCTTATATAATTAACCTTGCCAATGCGGTTAAGGCCGAGACATATAAGATTGCTGTTGAGTTTCTTGCGTTGGAGCTTGAGAGAACGAAGGCAATGGGGTCAAATGTTCTGGTTCTGCATCCGGGCTCTCACGTCGGAGAGGGTGTTGAGACAGGGATTGCACAGGTCGTTAAGGGCTTAAATGAAGTTCTAAGCCAGGATACGGATGTATATGTTGCCCTTGAGACAATGGCGGGAAAGGGAAGCGAGCTTGGAAGAAGCTTCGAGGAGCTTGCAATGATTTATGATGGTGTAAAATATAATGACAAGCTCAGGGTTTGCTTTGACACCTGTCATACAAGTGATGCAGGGTATGACATTATAAATGATTTTGACGGCGTAATGAATCAGTTCGACCAGTTAATTGGAAAAAATCAGATTGCCGTTTTTCATATCAATGACAGCAAAAATGCTCCGGGGGCAGCAAAGGACAGACATGAAAATATCGGCTTTGGAAATATCGGCTTTGATGCCCTGATGAATATTATTATGCACAAGGATTTTGAGGAGATTCCTAAAATACTTGAGACACCATATGTGAAAGACCCATCAGATGCAAAAAAGCCATATCCGCCATATAAACATGAGATTGAAATGATTCGAAATGGCGTATTTAATCCTGAACTTATAAATGAGATATTGAAAGCATATTCATAAGATGCAGTAAGTTCACTATATAGCATCAGATGTTTGTAAAAATACGGCAGAAAAGGGGATAGTATATGGCGAAGGCACTTATACCAATACTTGCACTGATTTTTGTCGGTGTACTGATAAATAAAATACGTTTTGCATCAAAGGATACGATAGCTGGGATGAAAAGCATAGCTTCCAATGTGTTTTTGCCTGTCGTTATTTTTAATGCACTTGCAACCGCTAGCTTTAGCAGGGATACAATATTTATTTTCTGTATAACAATGTTTGTACTCCTTGCAGGTTTCGGTATTGGCTTTGGAACGAAAAAGCTTTATAATAAGGAATATGTTGATTACATACCATTTGTAACGGTAACCTTTGAGGGTGGTATGCTTGGATATGCACTTGCAGAGGTGCTTTTTGGTAAAGACGGACTGTATCATATTGCAACAATTGACCTGGCAGGTGCGGTATTTTCATTTACCCTTTGGATTACAATGATTGAGCGTCTTCAGGGCAGAACAACTGAGGGTGTAAAAAGAAAAAGTCTCATAAAAAGTATGCTTACAACACCGACGCTTATAGCTGCAATTGCCGGTTTAATATGTGGCTTGTCAGGAATGGGAAATATGCTTGTGAATTCACAGGCAGGAGATGTATATAACAGTATTGTTGATATGTTTTCTGCACCACTGACCCCCATTATACTTATAAGCTTAGGCTACGGAATGAATATATCGGGAGAAAATATAAAAGATGCAATTGCGATAATTATACAAAGAATTATTGTAGTCGGAGTAACATTTTTGGCGGCATTTCTTGTTTTTGGAAGATTTGTTACATTTACAAGGGAGCTGACGTTATCCATGATTTTGTATTTTACCCTGCCTCCAAGCTTTCTTCTTTCTGTTTATGTCAAGGGAGAAAAAAGTCAGAACGTTATTTCATGTGTCTTGTCGCTGTACATAATTATAACCCTTGCAGTTTTTTGTGTTCTTTTATGCACAAAATAATGTTAATGGTTGACAAGGTGTAGTATAATGCTTTTGGAAAGAAAATTAATTATGAATCAGAGCTTATAAACTATAAAGTTCACTATGAAAGGAAAGATTTTAAAATGGACATGCTTAGCCTTACGAAAACTGCAAACGAAATCCGAAAGGGAATCGTTACCTCCGTACACAGTGCAAAATCCGGACATCCGGGTGGCTCGCTTTCAGCGGCAGAGATTTTTACTTATTTATATTTTGAGGAGATGAATGTTGATCCATCAAATCCAAAGGATGAGAATAGAGACAGATTTGTACTCTCAAAGGGACATACAGCTCCGGGATATTATTCGGCACTTGCACTTAAGGGATATTTCCCTAAGGAGGAGCTTAAAAGCTTAAGACATGTTGGCTCGATTCTTCAGGGACATCCTGACATGAAGCATATTCCGGGCGTGGATATGTCATCCGGCTCGTTAGGACAGGGGCTTTCTACCGCTGTAGGTATGGCACTGGCCGCTAAAATGGCAAATAAGACATACAGAACATATTGTCTTTGTGGTGATGGCGAGATACAGGAAGGACAGATATGGGAGGCAGCAATGTTTGCCGGACATAGAAAATTAGACAATCTTCTTGTAATAGTTGATAACAATAATCTTCAGATAGATGGAACCGTTGAGGATGTATGCTCGCCATACCCTCTTGATGAAAAGTTTAAGGCCTTCAATTTCCATGTGATAACAATAAACGGTAATGATTTTAATGAGATTGATAGAGCATTTAAAGAGGCAAGAGAGACAAAGGGTATGCCAACTGCAATTATAGCAAACACAATAAAAGGAAAAGGTGTATCGTTTATGGAAAATCAGGCAGGCTGGCATGGTAAGGCAACAAACGAGGATGAGTACACTTTGGCTATGGAGGAGCTTGGAAAGGCAGGTGACGCATTATGTTAGGAGATAAAATAGCAACAAGAGACAGCTACGGTAATGCGTTAGTTGAGCTTGGAAAAGAACATGATAATCTGGTTGTTTTGGATGCTGACCTTGCAGCAGCAACTAAGACCGGAATATTTAAAAAGGAATTTCCGGATAGGCATATTGATTGTGGAATTGCAGAGGCAAACATGGCAGGAATAGCAGCAGGTATGTCAACCTGTGGATATGTTCCATTTATGAGCTCGTTTGCAATGTTTGCAGCAGGAAGAGCATTTGAGCAGGTTAGAAATTCAATCTGCTATCCGCATCTTAATGTTAAGATAGGAGCAACTCACGCAGGTATTTCTGTAGGTGAGGATGGAGCAACGCATCAGTGTAATGAGGATATTTCTCTTATGAGAACAATTCCGGGAATGGTTGTTATAAATCCATGCGATGACGTTGAGGCTCGTGCAGCAGTCAGAGCGGCATATGAGTACGAGGGACCATGTTATCTGAGATTTGGCAGACTTGCTGTTCCGGTTATAAATGATGAAGCTTCCTATAAGTTTGAAATTGGAAAGGGTGTAGAGTTAAGAAAAGGTAAGGATATAACGATTATTGCGACGGGACTTTGTGTATCTGAGTCATTGGAGGCGGCAAATAAGCTTGCTTCCGATGGAATTGATGCTCAGGTTATAAATATTCATACGATAAAGCCTATAGATGAAGCACTTGTTGTGGAAGCGGCAAAGGCTACGGGACGTGTATTTACCGTAGAAGAGCATTCCATAATAGGCGGACTTGGAAGCGCAGTTGCCGAGGTACTTTCCGAGAAGTGTCCGACAAGACTTACAAGACTTGGAGTAAAGGACACGTTTGGAGAGTCAGGTCCTGCACTGGAGCTTCTTCATAAGTACGAGCTTGATGCAGAAGGCATTTACAGGCAGATTAAAGCAGAACTGTAATTGATAGATATATGGATATTTTATAAAAAGGAGACTCGTTATATAAATGTTGAACATTTAGAGAGCCTCCTTTTTATTTATTTATTTATTCGGGAAACATGTGTTGCAAAAGAAGTCCGGGTGTTAGAAAGGGAAAAGAAAATGCTTTACGATAAGGATATACGTGAACCTTTGTTTGAGTATTTGGAGGAGAGCTTTGGTAGGGTTCGTATACTGGAAGAAAAGAATATGGGAAGGTCCAGGGCAGATGTTGTAATGATTACAGAGGATGCGTTTGTGGGCATTGAGATAAAAAGTGATGCGGATACATATTCAAGACTGGACAGGCAGGTCAGGGATTACGATACATTTTTTGATTATAATATTGTTGCAGTGGGCTCAACCCATGCCCATCATATTATGGAGCACGTTCCCGAATGGTGGGGAATCATAACCATAGATGAGGTGGAGCATGGAGCGGACTTTTATATGTTAAGAAAAATGCAGCCGGCACCGAAGGTTGATTTGAAAAGGCAGCTTACCTTTATGTGGAGACCGGAGCTTGCCCATATTCAGGAGCTTAACGATATGCCCAAATACAAGGAAAAAAGTAAACTGTTTGTAATAGATAAGATATATGACAGGATTGAGCCGGATATACTGAAAGCTCAGATGTGTCAGGAGCTTTTTGAACGTGACTACAATTCGATTGCAGAACGTATCAACCAGTATCGTATTGAAAATGGACAAAAGGCAAGACGCAGGCGGAAAAAATGGAAAAGAAGATAGGTGGACATAGAAGTGAGCACACTTAAAAAATATTTTGGTAATAGACAATTTTATAAAATGACACTTGGCGTAGCAGTGCCAATTATGATACAGAACGGCATAACGAATTTTGTCGGCCTCTTAGATAACATAATGGTAGGTCAGATCGGAACGGAGCAGATGTCGGGTATTGCAATTATAAATCAGCTTCTGCTTGTGTTTAACCTCGCAATTTTTGGAGCAATTTCCGGAGCAGGTATATTTACTGCACAATTTTATGGCAGTGATGATGAGGAGGGCGTGAGATATACCTTTCGGTTCAAGCTGCTTATATGTATTGGTATCACAATACTGGGAATTACGATTTTATCATTGTTCGGAGACAATTTTATACAAATGTATTTAAAGGGTGAGGGCAATGGACTTTCTATTGGTGATGCTCTTGGATATGGAAAGCAATATATGCTTATAATGTTCATTGGTCTTGCACCATTTGCCATAGAGCAGGCATACAGCGGAACCCTGCGTGAATGTGGAGAGACAGTCGTATCCATGAAAGCGGGAATTGCTGCCGTGTTTGTAAACCTTTTTTTAAACTGGGTTCTGATTTTCGGAAATCTGGGTATGCCGGAGCTTGGTGTTAAGGGTGCTGCTATTGCCACCGTTATATCAAGATATGTCCAGATGCTTATTGTAATCTGCTGGACACACAGGCACAGTGCCAGGATGCCATTTATTAAGGGCGCATATAAAACAATGTACATTCCGGGTGAGCTTGTGAAAAGAATAGTAATTAAGGGGACACCTTTAACCATAAATGAAGTATTATGGTCATCGGGTATGGCTTCCCTGAACCAATGCTATTCCCTGCGTGGACTTGATGCTGTTGCCGCAATCAATATTGCATCTACAATATCCAATTTGTTCAGTGTGGTGTTTGTGGCATTTGGAGACGCAATTGCCATAGTTGTGGGGCAGCTTCTGGGAGCAGGAAAATATGATGAGGCAAAGGACACCGACAGGAAGCTTATAACATTTTCCGTTGTGCTATGTGTAGGGTTAGGTACCATAATGTTTCTTGCGGCACCTCTGTTTCCGATGCTCTATAATACTACGGGCGGTGTCAGGCAGATTGCAACCAGCTATATGAGGGTTTCGGCTATGTTTATGCCCGCATGGGCATTTATGCATGCCTCATATTTTACATTAAGGGCAGGAGGCAATACAATTGTAACATTTTTGTTTGACAGTGCATTTTTATGGGCTGTTTCTTATCCGGTGGCATATGTCTTAAGCAGGTATACGGTACTGCCACTGATTTTGCTTTACGTGTGCATTCAGGCAATTGATTTAATCAAATGCCTTGTGGGATTTATACTTGTGAAGAAAGGTGTATGGCTTAACAATATTGTAAACAGTAATGCATAAGCCCAGGTAAAATGGCATAAAATAAGGAATTCTACGATTCGTGGAGTTATTTTTAACACATTCTACGGAGCATAAATTGTGTTTTGTGGGAGATAAATTGTATCCTATAACCTGAAAGGAGGATTTTATGATGGATCAGGTTAAAATAGGTAAATTTATAGCGGAGATGAGAAAAGAACAAAACCTTACACAGAAGCAGCTTGCAGACAGACTTGAAATAAGTGACAGAACCATATCAAAGTGGGAATGTGGTAAAGGTATGCCTGATGTGGGGCTTATGATACCTCTTTGCGAGGAAATTAAAATAAACGTCAATGAGCTTTTATCAGGCAAGCGTCTTTCGGAAGATCATTATCCTAAGAGAGCAGAAGAAAATATGATACGCCTGATAGAAGAAAATGGAGATAAGAAGAAGAGAGAGCTTGTATATGTTCTTACATATGGGCTTGCTATTATTATGGTAGCTGCATTGCTTGTTGCATCATTATATATGCAGGGATTCAGTATTATTTATTACATGGATTTGCCATCCTTTCTTTTTATAACCATAATGCTCATATTATTTTTGGGAGCTGCAGGTTTACTTAAGGATTTTTTCTATGCTTTTGTGCTTGCATTCAAAGACAAGCAGTACAATAAAGAACATGCATATGAAAGAGCAGAACAAGCCATGGATCTTGCCATTAAAGTTTCCATACTTGATGGCGTTTTAATTTTTTTCTTTTACTTGATTTTTGTGATGCGTGACTTGGGAACTCCGGACAAAATAGGTCCTAACATTGCTGTTGCCATGTTAAGTATACTGTATGGTATTTTCTTTGCAACAATTCTTTTACCAATCCGGGCACGTATCAGATCTAAGATGAGCGAGCTGAAATTTACTCATAAAATGGAAAACCTGATGCCTTATACAGAAGAAAAAAATGAAGAGGAAAGTGAGACAGATATTTTGTAAGACAACAGGGAGGAGACATAGTGAGTAAGAAGAATTTTGCTGCTATTACCGGTTTTTTACTTTGCTTTACTATGATTGTGTACGGAATTGTAAGCAATGGCGGTATTGGAACGGTGTCCCGTTATTTACATGGTCCATCGGCTGTAATGACTTTCGGTGGTGCGTTTTTTGCAGTATTGATAACGTCAGATTCGTTTAAGGATTATATTGACGGATTAAAATGCTTCTTCTATGCGTTTAATAAAAGTGAGTATGATGTAGATGATATATCAGAGCAGATTATTGAGCTTTCAAATACATCAAGAAAAGAGGGACTTTTGTCCCTGGAAGAGAAATCAGGGGAAATCGAAAATGATTTGATGAGAAAAGGAATCAATCTTATTGTCGATGGAACGGATCCGACACTTGTCAAGGATATAATGGAGACAGAGCGTTTTCATTATGAGGAAAGGAATCAGAAAAGAATACAGTTCTGGAAGGATCTGGGTGCTTATTCACCGGCATGGGGAATGGTTGGAACATTGCTGGGACTGATTAATATGATGCATGATATGGATGATCCTGACGGGATAGGTTCGGGTATGGCATTAGCACTTATTACAACATTGTATGGCTCGATACTTGCGAACTGGGTATGTATACCTATTTCGAGAAAGCTTCAGAAAAGCAGTGAGCAGGAGGCACTCATCATGGAGATGGTCACAGAGGGAGTTCTTTCCATTCAGGCAGGTGACAATCCTGCCATTATAAAGGAAAAGCTCAGGGCCTTCCGGGAGGGTAAGGAGGAAAATTGATTTTAATTTTTTTAAAAAAGGGATTGACAATCAAAAATTTAGGTGTATAATTCGTTGTATAAAAAGCAAAGGCGCTTTAGAGAATATCTCTAAGGCGCCCTTTTTT
>CAMWGV010000005.1 GCA_947173945.1 uncultured Lachnospiraceae bacterium | reverse complement strand
TAGCAGTTCTTTTTTAGATTTTTTGACTAACTGTTATTGACGTTTTTGGAAAAATATGTTAATATAAATCAAAATAATTCAAAAAAAAGCAAAAACGTTAAAAAATGTAAAATTAAGGGGGTTTTTGTATATGCTTACAGAGGAGAGATATTCAAAGATTTTAGAGATTGTAAATGAAAAACGAAGCATAAAGCTTACAGAACTTTGTAATATTCTCAATGCATCTGTATCAACTGTACGCAGAGATCTTAATACCCTGCATGATATGAGAAAGCTTGTAAAGGTTCATGGTGGGGCTATTGCAAATGATGATAATTTTTCATTTATTGAACATAATGTACAAGAGAAGTCTATATTATACACAGAGGAAAAAACTGCAATATCAAAATATGCAGCATCCCTGATTAAAGATAATGATTTGGTTTTCATAGATGCAGGTACTACAACTGAAAAAATTGCAGATTACATTACCGCCCACAACGTTACTTTTGTTACGACGGGATTTATAAATGCAAAGAGGCTTGCGGCAAAAGGGCATAAGGTGTTTATTCCGGGTGGTGAGATTAAGATATCCACAGAGGCAATCGTAGGAGCAGAATGTATACTTAATCTGAAAGCATACAATTTTACAAAATCATTTGTTGGTGTAAATGGTATTTCCATAACAGGGGGATATTCTACTCCGGACAAAAATGAGGCAATCGTGAAGCGGACGGTTATTGAAAATAGCCTGGATTCATATATTGTAGCTGATCACTCCAAGCTTGGAAAAGTATCGGGAGTTACATTTGCGGGTATTCGAGAGGCAGGTCTTATTTCAGATGGACCGGTTGAAAAAAAATATAAAGAAATTACATATGTAAAGGAGGTGAAACTATGATTTATACAGTAACTTTTAATCCAGCTGTTGATTATGTTATTCACACTGATGACCTTTCAGTAGGAATGGTTAACCGCTCAAAGGCAGACGAAATTTACTTTGGAGGTAAGGGAGTTAATGTATCACTTGTTCTCGGAGAGCTTGGCGTGAAATCAAAGGCTCTGGGCTTTATAGCAGGCTTTACGGGAGAGGCAATAGAAAAAAGTATGAAAGAAAGCGGAGTCGAAACTGATTTTGTAAAGCTTGACAAAGGATTTTCCAGGATTAATGTGAAGATTAAGGCAGGCAAAGAAACTGAGCTTAACGGTCAGGGACCTGAAATCTCGCACGAAGACACAGAAAAGCTTTTTGCAAAGCTGGAGGAAATGCAGGATGGGGATACAATCGTTTTAGCAGGAAGTATTCCTAAATCTCTGTCTTCTGATATTTATGAAAAAATTTTGGAAAAGCTTCAAGGTAAAAAAATCAAAGCTGTTGTGGATGCAACGAAGGATTTGCTTATGAATGTACTTAAGTATAAGCCGTTTCTTATTAAGCCGAACAATTTCGAATTGGAGGAAATGTTTAGCACTAAGCTTGAGACGGACGATGATATAATAAAATATGCCCAAAAGCTTAAAGAAATGGGAGCACAAAATGTACTTGTTTCCATGGCAGGAGATGGTGCTATACTACTTGCTGAAAATGGAAACGTTCATAAATGCGGAGTGTGCAAGGGTACGGTAAAAAACTCAGTAGGTGCAGGGGATTCAATGGTTGCAGGCTTTTTGGCAGGTTGTGAGAATGGCGATTACGAATATGCGTTGAAGTTGGGAACAGCAACAGGTGGTGCAACGGCATTTTCAGATGGATTGGCAAAAAAAGAGCTTGTATATGAATTGTTAAAACAGTTGTAAAGGAGGTAGAATTTATGAGGATTGTTGACTTACTAAGCAAGGAAAGTATTCTTCTGAAGGCTTCACCGAAAAACAAGCAGGAGGCAATTGACAAGCTTGTTGAGCTTCAGGTAAAAGGTGGAAAGATAGCTGACAAGGAAGCATACAAAAAAGGAATTCTGGCAAGAGAGGAACAGGGTTCAACAGCAGTTGGAGAAGGAATAGCAATACCACATGCAAAGAGTGATGCAGTGAAAGGGCCATCATTAGCAGCAATGACTGTTCCGGATGGTGTGGATTATGAGGCATTGGATGGTGAACCGTCTAATCTTTTGTTTATGATTGCAGCACCTATGGATGGGGATGTACATCTTGAGGTATTATCCAGACTTATGACTATCCTTATGGATGAGGATTTCAGAGCAAAGCTTTTAGCTGCAAAGGACAAAAATGAATTTATAAATGTAATAGATGAGATGGAACAGGAAAAATATCCGGATGAGAAAAAGGAGCAGAATGTTTCCGGTGATGGTTCCTACAAGGTACTTGCCGTAACAGCATGTCCGACTGGTATTGCCCACACATATATGGCTGCGGAGGCACTTGAAAAAGCAGGTAAAAAGATGGGTGTACCAATAAAGGTTGAGACAAACGGTTCCGGAGGAGCTAAAAATATTCTTACCAAGGATGAGAT
Organism: uncultured Lachnospiraceae bacterium; assembly: GCA_947173945.1. GTDB lineage: Bacteria > Bacillota > Clostridia > Lachnospirales > Lachnospiraceae > Coprococcus_C. Next base: position 75,490 of record CAMWGV010000005.1, on the reverse strand, counting down.
TGCTGCATGTGACGGTATTATAGTTGCTGCGGACAAAGCAGTGGAAATGTCCCGTTTTAACGGCAAAAAAGTTTATAAAACAAAGGTATCAGATGGAATAAAAATTCCGGAGGAGCTGATTAATAAAATTGTTTCAGGAGATGCACCTATATATAATCACGATGGTGAGATTACGGATGGCGGTTCGGGTGATGATGAAACATTTGGAAGAAAAATCTACAAGCAGTTAATGAATGGTGTATCAAATATGCTTCCTTTTGTCGTTGCAGGTGGTATATTTATTGCTTTGGCATTTCTGATTGATACGATTGCAGGAGCACCGCAGGATTCAACATTTGGAACCTATACTGCTGCGGCTGAATTTTTTAAGACAATAGGTGGATATGCATTTAACTTCATGGTTCCTATTCTTGCAGCATATATAGGTATGAGTATCGCTGATAGACCGGGATTTCTGGTAGGTCTGGTAGGTGGATATCTTGCAACCACAGGTTCAACATTCTCAAGTGTTGGTGGAGATGTTCCGTCAGGATTTCTGGGAGCACTTTTTGCAGGCTTCATAGGCGGATATATCATGCTGGGTATAGAAAAGCTTTGTGATAACATGCCGAAAGCACTAAACGGAATTAAGCCGGTTCTTATATATCCTCTTGCAGGACTTGGAGTCATAGCAGTTATTATGTGTGCAGTCAATCCTATTATGGGTTACCTCAATACCGGACTTTCAAACTTCCTCAGCAACATGGGAGACAGCAGTAAAATCGTACTCGGATGTATACTTGGTGGAATGATGTCAATTGATATGGGAGGACCGTTTAACAAGGCGGCATATACATTTGGTATAACTGCGATTGCAGCAGGCAGCTATGACATTATGGCGGCTGTTATGATAGGTGGTATGGTTCCGCCTATAGCGATAGCACTTTCCACAACATTTTTCAAGAACAGATGGAATGAGGAGGAGAGAAAGAACGGACCTGTGAACTATATTATGGGACTCAGCTTTATAACAGAGGGTGCAATTCCTTACGCAGCAGCAGATCCTTTGAGGGTAATTCCATCCTGTCTGATAGGTGCGGCAACAGCAGGTGGTCTTTCCATGGCATTTGATTGTACACTTATGGCACCACATGGCGGTGTATTTGTATTTGCAGTAGTTGGTAACTGGCCAATGTATATTTTGTCACTTGTAATAGGCTCGCTTGTTGGAATGTTATTGTTGGCACTATTAAAGAAAAAAGTAAATGAATAAAAAATGAATAAAGAAAAGGAGAAGAGATTATGGTAACTAAAACGATTAAGGTTGTAAATGAGCAGGGAATTCACATGAGACCGGCAGGAATGCTTGTTGCGGAAATGAAGAAGTTTCCAAATTGTAATGTAACTCTTAAATGTGGGGAGAAAACTGCAAAGGCAACTGCTGTTATGCAGATTATGGCTTCCGGAATTAAATGCGGTTCAGAGGTTGAAATAACTGCAGAGGGTGAAAATGAACAGGCAGCACTTGATAAGGCTGTAGAGCTTTTTGAAACCGGTTTTGGAGAGTAAAAGGGGTTTTGCTTATGAACAAATACACAGGGAAAGGCGTATATAGTGCTATTGCAATAGGAAAAATATCTGTTTATAAAAGACAGGAGGCATCTGTGAAGCGTGTTCGTATACAGGATGCTGAAGCTGAGAAAAAAAGAGTTGCAAGAGCGAAAGAGCTTTCCAACGAACAGCTTTCAAACATATATGAGAAAGCACTTAAGGAGGTTGGAGAGACAAATGCACAAATATTTGAAATTCATATGATGATGCTCGAGGATGAGGATTACAACGAGTCCATAGAAAACATTATAGAAACTCAAATGGTAAATGCTGAATATGCTGTGGCAGTTACATCCGACAATTTTGCGGAAATGTTTGCTTCCATGGATGATTCTTATATGCAGGCAAGAGCTGCAGATGTAAAGGACATATCAAACCGCATTATAAAAAATTTATCTGTGGATACAACAGAAGAGGGCGGGGTTACAGGCAAAATGATCGTATGTGCGGATGACCTTGCTCCAAGTGAGACGGTGTCTTTGGATAAGGATAATGTTTTGGCATTTGTAACAGCAAAAGGCTCCTCTAATTCACACACTGCAATACTTGCAAGAAACATGAATATACCTGCGATTATAGGTGTAGGCGAGGAATTTCTTAAGGAAATAAAAGATGGAGACCTTGCCATAGTGGATGGATTTAAGGGCGAAGTGTATGTAAATCCTGATGATGAAACACTTGCAGTCATGGAGAAAAAGCAGAATGAGGATAACGAGAAGAAACGACTTCTTCTTGAGCTTAAAGGTAAGGAAAATGAAACAATAGATGGAACAAAAATAAATATTTTTGCCAATATAGGCGGTGTTTCCAATATAGGAGCAGTTTTACAAAATGATGCCGGTGGTATAGGCCTGTTCAGAAGTGAATTCCTGTATCTGGAAAACGACGATTATCCTACGGAGGAGCAACAGCTTGCTGCATATAAAAAAGTACTTGAAAGCATGGCAGGAAAGAAGGTTATCATAAGAACCCTTGATATTGGTGCAGATAAACAGGTGGATTATTTTAATCTTGATAAAGAGGAGAATCCTGCACTTGGTTACAGGGCAATTCGAATATGTCTTACAAGACCTGATATTTTCAAAACTCAGCTAAGGGCACTTTACAGGGCATCCACTTATGGAAATCTGGGTATCATGTTTCCGATGATTACAAGTGTTTCTGAAGTTGAAAAAATACTGGAAATATGCAATGAGGTTAAAAAAGAGCTTGATGCAGATGGACTTGAATATTCAGAAAATATTGAGCTTGGTATTATGATCGAAACGCCGGCAGCAGCAGTTATTAGTGATTTGCTTGCACCTATGGTTGATTTCTTCAGTGTCGGAACAAATGATCTGACACAGTACACACTTGCATGTGACAGACAAAATTCAAATATTGAAAGCTTTTGTGACACTCACCATGAGGCAATACTTAGACTAATTAAGATGGCAGCAGATAATGCCCATAAGCATGGGGCATGGATAGGTATTTGCGGAGAGCTTGCGGCAGATACAACTCTGACAGAGCAATTCTTAAGAATGGGGATTGATGAGCTTTCCGTATCACCGGGCTTTGTACTTAAGGTACGCGATCAGGTGAGAAATACAGATTTGTCAAAATAGTAATGACAGAGAGGCTGTCGTACTAAGAATATTTATACCATAATAACGAAAACACGCTTTCGCTCGTCTCAGACGTAGCGGTACTAAGGTGCCAGAATACGTCACCTAAGTACCGACGTCTTCAAACGGTTTTCTTATATTATGGTATAAATATTCTTAGTGCGACAGCCTTTCTAATAATGTGCAGAAAAATATCATCAATTAAATTGTTTAACAATATATAAGTAATTGAGTGTCTGCAGTTAGTAAAGCATATGAGAAATGTAGCAATAGGGACGAAATAGATAAATATATGTTGATTTCTTTTTATTTTTTTGAGCTTAGTCCTAAAATATAATCAGTGGATACATTATAAAATTCAGATAGTTGGATTAGTACTTCGACAGGAAGATTTCTTGTACCATTCTCGTAATGACTATACGCTCTTTGGGAAATATTTAATTCAGATGCAATATCCTGTTGTGTTAAATCGTTGTCTTCCCTCAAATCTTTAATTTTCTGAAATACCATTCAATCACCTCAAATTTATTATAAATAGCCCATTATGTTCTATTGCATTTTAGAACAAAATGGGCTATAATATTATTGTAAATATAGTATGGCAATAAGGAGGAAAAATAATGAAAACATTGAGAAAGTTGAAGGCACTAGTAATGATTGCAGTGCTTATGTTAGGTGCACTGGCAGTGCCAAATGCAGGAGTGTTGACATCAGAGGCAGCAGCTAAGATCACTGTTAAGAAGGTTGTTGCTGTGGATTCATTGACGGGAAGCAAGACAATTTATCTTGCAAAAGGTAAAAAAGCGACTTTAAAGACAATGGTTACGGTCACACCAAATAAATCGGCAAATAAAAAGGTTACATATAAAAGCTCAAATCCGAAGGTGGCAACCGTTACAAGTAAAGGTGTAATTACAGGTAAAAAAAAGGGTACTGCAAAAATTACCGTAATATCTCAAAAGAACAGCAGAAAAAAAGCTACGATAACTGTCAAGGTTGTCAATGGTAAGGTGGCAAGTATTAAATTAAACAAGACCTCAGGTACACTTTTGGTTGGTAATTCCGTTATGCTAAAAGCAACTGTTAAAGTTAGCAGTGGTGGAAGCAAGAAGGTTGTGTGGACATCATCCAATCCGAAGATAGCAACCGTTAAAGATGGTACTGTAAAGGCAGTGAATCCTGGAACAGCGACAATTACTGTTAAGGCAGCAGACGGAAGTGGCAAAAAGGCAACTTACAAGGTGACTGTTAAGGGTAAAGTAACAAGCATTCAATTAGATAAGACCTTAGGAACACTTACAGTTGGAGATTCCGTTATGCTAAAAGCAACTGTTAAAGTTAGCAGTGGTGGAAGCAAGAAGGTTGTGTGGACATCATCCAATCCGAAGATAGCAACCGTTAAAGATGGTACTGTAAAGGCAGTGAATCCTGGAACAGCGACAATTACTGTTAAGGCAGCAGACGGAAGTGGCAAAAAGGCAACTTACAAGGTGACTGTTAAGGGTAAAGTAACAAGCATTCAATTAGATAAGACCTTAGGAACACTTGCAGTTGGAGATTCCGTTATGCTTACAGCTACTGTTGAGGTTGGCAAGGGCGGGAGCAAAAATGTTGTATGGACATCATCCAATCCGAAGGTGGCAACTGTTAATGCAGGCACCGTAAAAGCAATTGGTGCAGGGACAGCAACAATTACTGTAGAAGCAGCAGACGGTAGTGGAGTGAGGGCAACTTACAATGTAACCGTTAAGGCAGTAATCCCGAAGAATGCTGCTGATGTGGCAGCTCTTAATAAGATAATTAAAGAACAGATTGCATTAGGGGCTAAGGTGTCTACAGATTTAGATGATGAAAGTTATACTTGGGATGAGAATGGACGATTAACAGAGATTGACTGGTGGTACAGTGGTTTGCAAGGGACTCTCTCGATTGATGGACTGACAGCATTAACGGATTTGGACTGTTCTGATAATCAGTTGAGCAGTTTGGATGTGAGTAATTGTACAGCCTTGACATGCTTGTACTGTAGTGACAACCAGCTAAGCAGTTTGGGTGTGAGTAATTGTACAGCTTTGACAGACTTGCAATGTAGTGAGAACCAGCTGAGCAGTTTGGATGTGAGTAACTGTACAGCCTTGATATCTTTGTACTGTAGTGGAAACCAATTAAGCAGTCTGGGGTTGAGTACGCGTACGAATAAGAATTTGAGTTTTTTATACTGTTATGGTAACCAGTTAAGCAGTCTGGATGTGAGCAACTGTACATACTTGATGTGCTTGTGGTGTTATGGTAATCAGTTAAGTAGTTTAGATGTGAGTAATTGTACGTATTTGACTGATGATAGGATAAATTGTGATGATAATGTCACAATAATACGCTAGAGTGGTAAAAACAGAAACAAAGACCTAATTTTAAAAAGGCTGTCGTGCTATGGCATGACAGCCCTTATTAGTTAATAAAAATTTGTACTTTTATAGGCAAGTGTTCTTTTTCAGCTCCCGATTTTTGTTACACCAACATATATCTGTGATATTTTGTACCATGTAGGGTAGTCAACGATACCGGACTGTGGAAGATTAAATACCTTTTGGAACTGACGGACAGCATTTGCTGTGTTCTGGCCATATATTCCATCAACAGCTATTGTTGGTATTGCGGTGTAAACCTGTGCAATGCGGTTTAATTGTTCCTGAATTTGTAATACCGCTTCTCCGCTTGAGCCTATGTTCAGGTCATATCCCGGATAGGAGGCAGGTATGCCTGATATGATTTCTGCAGAGTTTATATACATATCGCCGCCATAATAATATCTTAGTATTTCTATTGCGGAAAAACCGTCATCTCCAAGTGCCTTTGAACCCCACTGTGTCATCCAGTTTGGACAGGACACCCGTTTGCCATCACAGTATTGGGTGAGAATAGGCTGTTTAATGTTTGGACGTGAAAGAAAATTGTTGTAAAGGCTGTCAACAACACGTTCTATACTTTCGTATGTTGTTTTCCCGTATATCCACTTGTGGTCAAATGCAGTGGAAGAGGTGATTGTAAAATTATATCCCTTATTTCGATACCACTCGGTGTAAACTCTGTTCAGTGTAAATGACATGATTGCCAGAACGTTTGCTTGGATTGTGGCTTCCGGCCAAGTGGAGTATATCTCGCAGCTTGCAACATTTTTTATATAGTCAAGATATGGTACATAGTAGTCGCTGGCTGTTGAGTCGCTTGGTGTTCCGTTGTGAACAACGATTGTCTCAGGTACAACAACGCTTCTGAGGACTATTTCACCGGACTCGTTGATTGGCTTGATTTCTGCTTCGGCAATTTTAGGCGGATAATATTCCCATAATGTGTGTCCTCCGATTACGGTTGGATTGTATATGTATTCCTGAGTGAAATCGGGAACAAGCTTAATATTCTGAACACCAGTTTGTGAAGAGAATATCTGGACTCCTGTTATTAACTGTTCGTAATATCCTGGAGCTGTTATTCTGATATTATATTCAGAATAAGGCTGGTTATCAGTAGGCTCCATACTATACTCAATTGGTGGAGCGGCAAGGTCAACTGTTTCGGAATTTCCGCTTTTATCGGTTTCTAAAGTTTCAAGAACGGTATTTGGCGTTCCGGTATTTGCAATTTCAATCGTTGCATTTTCTATGGGTGCAACACCATTTTGTCCTGTAACATTTATCCTCAGCATTCCTGTGTCAATATTATTTGAATCCATATTTATTATCCTGAAATAACGTTGTTATATTATATGCCGGTGGTGGATAAAAATGTCAAAGGAGATTATTTTTATATTATGACCGAAACTGGAAAATTCTTTTTACTTTCTATTGACGATTTGAAAAACAGGGAATATTATAAGTAGGTAAAATATAACATTAAGGAGGGATAAGTATGAATAGCAGACAATTAGCTTTTACGGTTATTGCATCTTTACAGCATGAAATAATTGGAGCTAATATTATGTATCTTGACGGCGCAAATGCATACACGAAAACACAGGCAAAAGCACATGATATAGTTCATAATTACCTTAATGTCGTGAAATGCGATTCAGGGGACGCATTAGTCGCTGCCAAGAAATTTGTCAATTCAGAGGATTCTGATTTGATTGTAATTGATTCAATACATGAATCTGATTTTGCTAAAAATATGAGTGATAAGGAAGTAACAGCCTTTTTCAATAGCATTTTAAAAGATGCCAAGAAATCAAAAGTCGCAGTGCTGGTTATCTGAAATTACTCTTGTTAATAATTATTACATAGGTTGAAGCTTTTTTAGAACTTTTATGAAGTGTGTGAGTGCATTTCAAAGTTCTGAAGAAGCTTCATCATTAATTCGCAGTTTCACATTCAATCTTTTTTCTGCCTTGCAGTGTTATATTTCCTTTCTATTACTTGCGTATAAATTATCATATATACAATTGTTTCAAACATAGTACCTAAAATAGAAATTATGACTAATGGGGAATTTTGACCATAGAGTAGGGGAAGTCCTAACACAATAAATAGTATGCCAAATGAACACCATAATTTTCCCATGGCATTGTTATATTGGCGAATATCATTTACCTCAAACATTTTTACGTTTGCCCAGAACCCTATTGGTTTTTTGGAAATAAAAGAGAAGATACCTAATAGTATAAAACAGCAGCCTGCAATTGACCATATAATAAATGCGACCATTTTAATTCGAAACCTCCCGAAAAATTCATTTTACCTGTCTTTTGATGATTTGTATAAGTATATCAAATCAGTTTCCACGCCGCAATTGTTTTGTGTTATAATGTAAATATCTAATCAAAATTTATCTGAGAACGATTAAAGTAACAATTCAGCCAATTTTTATTGAATATACAGACGTTTTCAGCTATAATAATTTCTGAATTTTTGTGACAGAAACAGATATGTTGTTTGGAAATATGAATTTAGCAGACAAAGATTTATCTACGAAGTGTTCATTGATACCTTCAAACGATTGAATTGATAAGGAGATATAGTTGTGCAAAACATTCGAAAAAAAGGAAAGGTGTTTTCAAAAATTGAGAGTACTCGGAGGAAAGGAACGATGCAGGTAGCAAACAGGGTGTGCAGAAGAATTGCCGCATTTACGATATGCTTAATCCTCATCCTATGTAATTTCATAACAGTATCAGCCGACGACGGAAAGTCCAATAACCGGACGGTTAAAGCTGGCATTTTCTACTTCGAGGGTTATCACATGAAGGATGAGGAGGGCAGGCTGACCGGCTATGGCATCGAATTTCTTGATATGGTATCGGAATATTCTCATCTGAATTTCCAATACATAGGCTATGACAACTCATGGAATGAAATGCTGACTATGCTGGAAAATGGTGAGATTGATATGGTAACTTCTGCCCGAAAGACTGCGGAGCGGGAGGAGAACTTCGCCTTTTCTCTCCCTATCGGAAGAAACAATACTGTTCTCTCGGCCAGAGCCGATAATACACAGTTGGTCAGCAGCGATTACAAAACTTATAACGGAATGACGGTGGGACAGCTGACGGGAAGTAGTCAGAACCAGAGTCTGACGGAGTTTGCAGAAGAGAAGGGCTTTTCCTACAAGACAAAGGAATACAATAATTCCGATTCCCTGGTGGCTGCTTTGCAGAATGGTGAAATTGATGCAATCCTTACCAGTAATCTGAGAAAGGCTGAAAATGAAAAGACATTGGATATTATTGAGGAGGATAACTTCTACGCAATTGTCAGAAAAGATGACAAGGAGCTGATTAAAGAAATCAACTATGCCATTGAGCAGATGGACCGGAATGAGGGCGATTGGAAAAATCTGTTGTTTTATCGTTATTATGGTCCGTCTTATTCCTCTGAACTCTCCTTTACGGAGCGTGAGAAGGCATACATTCAGGAGGTGGTCTCAGGAGAAAAAAAGATTACCGTAACCGCCTTTGGCGACAGAGAACCTTATTCCTATGTTGAGGATGGAGAATTAAAGGGTATTCTGCCGGATTATTTTGCCTACGTCATGGAGATGGCCGGACTGCCTTATGAAATTGTGATACCAGAGGACAGAGAGGCCTATAATGCTATGGCGGACACCAATGGCGTGGATGTAGTTATTGACAGGATTAGCTCTAACGCTATTATGGAGGAATCAACTTACCGTGGGTTCAATTCGAATGTCTATATGACAACAGGCGTGGCAAGAGTAACACGACGGGATTTCACTGGAGATATCAAAACGATTGCTCTTGCGGATTCAAAGAGTGGTATTTTGATTTCGGAGAATTTTCACGGAGAGTTTAAAATTGTGAACTATTCCACCAGAGAGGCTGCGATGCAGGCTGTTCTGGATCGGGAGGTGGACGCTGCATATGTATATGCCTATACGGCACAGCTGTTTGTGAACCGTGACACTACCAATTCCCTGTATTACAGTATAGAGAATGATATGAACTTGGAGTTCCGGATGCATGTTCGTGACAGCGCAGATCATGAGTTGATTACCATACTGAATAAATGTATCCAGCAGATGTCGGACGATATGTTGAATCAATTGGTTTTAAAATATACTTCTTATACCATTAAGGATATGAAGCTTATGCAATATATGCAGGCCAATCCGAAAACCATGATTGTCGTGGTTTTGGCAATTACCTTGATTATCTGCGTCATTCTGGTGCTTTATCTGCGTGGACGATGGAATAGGAAGCTTCTGAATACCACAGAACAATCGAACAAGGTGATGAAGGAACAGCTTGCTATCGTGGAAACATTAAGCCGTGACTATACGAATGTTTTTGCTATCAATGAGGAGCGAGGTACCGCTAGAATTATAAAATTGGAAGGGTACGTGACGAAGGGATTAAAACAGGATTCAAGGGAAGAACAGCCTTATGCCCCGATTTTGAATCAGTATATCCGGGATCGTGTCCATCCGGAGGATCAGGAGTATCTCGCACAGGCTCTTTCTTTGGATAAAGTCAGGGAGCAGATAGGCTCGAATGGGGAATACACGGGAAGCTATCGTATACAGGCAGATGGAGAAAACCATCATTTTCAATATAACTATGTGAAGGTTGGGGAAAGTGAGCTTGAAAATGACAGCTTTATTCTTGCGGGATTCCGCAATGTTGACGAGGTAATCCGCAAGGAGCAGGAGCAGAAGGAAGTTTTGTCGGAAGCTCTGGCACAGGCACAGTATGCCAACAATGCTAAAACGACCTTCCTTAACAATATGTCCCATGATATCCGCACGCCTATGAATGCCATTATCGGTTTTACCTCTCTGGCGGTGACTCATATCGATAACAAAACACAGGTGCAGGACTATCTGGGTAAGATTATGACCTCCGGTAATCATCTGTTGAGCCTGATTAATGATGTATTGGATATGAGCCGGATTGAGAGCGGTAAGGTGAAGATTGAGGAAAAGGAAGCCAGCCTTCCGGAGATTATGCATGATCTGAAGACTATCGTTCAGGCTGATGTAAAAGCAAGACAGCTGGAATTCTATATAGATACTCTAGATGTGGTAAATGAGACAATCATCTGTGATAAGCTCCGGCTGAATCAGGTGTTGCTGAATATTCTGAGTAATGCCTTGAAATATACAAAGCCTGGTGGTATGGTCAGCGTCCGTGTTATCCAGACCGCTGAAGCGCAGGAGGGCTGTGCTTCATACGAATTCCGGATCAAGGATACCGGTATCGGCATGAGCAGCGAATTTTTGAAGCATGTTTTTGAGCCTTTCGAGCGGGAACAGACCGCTACCGTAAGCGGCATTCAGGGAACCGGTCTTGGACTTGCCATTACTAAAAATATCGTGGATATGATGGGTGGCACAATCACGGTGGACAGTGAAGAAGGAAAGGGTTCAGAGTTTATCGTAGTTTTCAATTTCAGGGTTCCCGACGGTCCAATGAAGTCCCAGCGATTGGAACAGCTGGCGGATTTAAGAGCGTTGGTGGTAGACGATGATGTAAATACCTGCGTCAGTGCCAGCAAAATGCTGTCTGCTATTGGTATGCACCCTGACTGGACCACTCTGGGAAAGGAAGCGATTATCCGTACGGAGTTCGCATTGGAGCAGAACGAGCCTTACAGTGCATATATCATTGACTGGCTCATGCCGGATATGAACGGCATTGAGATTGTCCGTCGGATTCGCAAGATTATCGGGGACTTGACGCCTATTATCATACTTACCGCCTACGACTGGTCTGACATTGAGGAGGAAGCCAGAGAGGCAGGTGTTACGGCATTCTGCTCAAAACCGCTTTTCCTTTCTGAACTGCGGAACGTTCTGGCGGCACCTTACATGGAGCAGGAAAGCACAGAGGAAACAGAAACTTCCGAGCCACGGTTTGATGGCAGAAGGCTATTGCTGGTGGAGGACAATGAACTGAATCAGGAGATTGCACAGACGATTTTGGAGGCCGCCGGCTTCCTCATTGATACGGCGGATGATGGAAGTATAGGTGTGGAACGGATAAAAGAAATGCCTGGGGATACCTATGATCTGATACTGATGGATGTCCAGATGCCTATCATGAATGGTTATGAAGCTACAAGGGCCATTCGGGCATTGGATGACCCTGTCAAGGCAGCAATTCCTATTGTGGCGATGACAGCCAATGCCTTTGAGGAGGATCGGAAGGAGGCTATGGATTCAGGAATGAACGGATTTGTGGCAAAGCCTATCAACATAGAAAAACTGATGAAAACACTGGAAGAATTTTTGAAATAATGGTCGGTGAGTTTATACCATTTTTGGTTGACACGTTTGGCATTGTTTTGCCGGAAGTGAGGTGAATTCTTTGCTAAGACAGATAAAATATTTTCAAGCTGTTGTGAGGCTGGGGAGTTTTTCAGAAGCGGCGTATGAGTGTAATATCTCCCAATCTGCCATATCACAGCAGATACAGGCACTGGAAAGAGAACTGGGATTCCCTCTGCTTCTGAGAAAGGGACGTAAATTTGAACTGACACCTGCAGGGGAATTTTTCTATAAAAAAAGTCTTGTGTTGGTTGCTGATTATGAGCAGATTGTCAGGGAAGCAATAAGGTTGTCAGGCGGAGAACAGGAGTGCTTGAAAGTAGGATTTTTGCGCTGTTACAGTGGACAGGAATTTCATCTTGCCTTGGAGGAATTTGTGGGTAAGTACCCGGATATTCCAGTGGAAGTTTTTTATGGCAATCATGATGAACTGTATCATATGCTTGTAGAGAATACAATAGATTTGGCATTTAATGACCAACGCAGGGCATTTTCAGATGAATTTATGAATATGCTCCTTGTATCTTCTGTGACACATATAGAGATTGCGAGCAGGAATCCAATGTCAGCTCTGGATAAAGTTACGGTACAGGAATTAAAAAATATACCATGTATCCTTGTATCGTCAGAAGCAGAAAAAGAAACCGAGGCTGAGTATTACCATATGATTGTCGGTTTCAAAGGGGAAAAATTGTTTGCGGATAATATGGAAAAAGCAAGGACACTTGTGATTAGCGGAAAAGGATTTATGCCAAGCGAGGGAACACCCATAGAGGGCAGTCTTGGAACAAATATTGTGAGGATTCCGTTGTATCGTGGAGATGAACCAATTAAGAGAAATTATTGTGCCTTTTGGAAAAAAGAAAACGCCAAAACGTTGTCGGAAGAATTTGCCGAAATTTTAAGATGTAAGTTTGTATAAGAAAAACTTATTGTAAAGCCTTAAAAATCGAATTGATTGATAAGGCTTTTTTTATTAAACTGTGAGTGTAGCAAAATAAAAAGATATTTGATAGGAGAGATACTATGAAAGAACTTATTTTATATTTTTCAAGAGCAGATGAAAATTATTTTGGCGGGAGTCTGAAATACATTGATAAAGGCAACACCGAAGTTGTGGCGGAAAAAGTGGCTACCCTTACAGGCGCAGACTTATTCAAGGTTGAGCCTGTAAAGCCATATTCAGCAGATTACAATACCTGTATTGAACAGGCAAAGAAAGATTTACAAAGCGGTGTACGTCCTGAAGTTGTAGCAATGCCGGAGAATATGTCGCAGTATGATTTAGTGACAGTCATGTACCCGAATTATTGGGGAACAATGCCGATGCATATGTTCACAGTCCTTGAACAGATTAACTTCGAAGGAAAAACGGTCCGTCCGGTGTGTACTCATGAAGGTAGTGGAATGGGAAAAAGTGAAGCAGATCTGAAAAAATGCTGCCCGGGTGCAGTTATCAAAAAAGGTCTTGCAATTCAGGGAAGCAGCGTGGGAAGGTGCGATGCTGCTTTGAAAAATTGGCTGGAAGCGTAATGGAATATGGAAATAGATGATAAAACACAGCTTATTATGCTGTATGAAAATATGTATCAGTTTATGATAAGCAAAGATATGGACAACCTTGCGAAAATACTCAGTGATGAGTTTGCGCTGCATCATATGACGGGAATGGTGCAGAAGAAACAGGAATTTTTGCAGGCAGTCAGGCAGGGAACATTAAATTATTTCTCTGCTGCCCACGAAAAAGTTGATGTTCAAATTACAGGGGATTATGCCTTGATAATTGGAGACAGCCGAGTTATGGCAGCGGTATTTGGTGGAGGCAGACATACATGGCAATTAAGGCAGACGATTTCCTGTAAAAAAGAAAATGGTGTATGGTTCATGGAAAAGTCAGTTGCCTCTGTATATTGAAAGGTTGGTAAATGAGTTTGAAAAGAAAGGGTGGTAAGGTATGGAATTTGTAACATTAAACAATGGTGTCCAGATGCCAATGTTAGGATACGGTGTATATCAGGTTACACAGGAAGAGTGCGAAAAGTGTGTTTTAGATGCATTAGATGTGGGATACAGAAGTATTGATACCGCACAAAGCTACTTCAATGAAGTGCAGGTAGGAAATGCTATCCATAAGTCCGGTGTTGCAAGAAGAGATATTTTCCTTACAACAAAGGTGTGGATTGAGCATTACGGTTATGAACAGGCAAAAGCATCCGTATTGGAGTCGATGGAAAAGCTGCAAACGGATTATTTGGATTTATGCCTTTTACATCAGCCATTTTCAGATTATTACGGGGCATACAGGGCATTGGAAGATTTACAGTCAGAAGGTAAAATAAGGGCAATCGGCATTTCTAATTTTTATGCGGACAGAATGATAGATATTGCGTCTTTTGCAAGAAGCGTACCACAGGTGAACCAAGTGGAAACTCATCCATTTAATCAGCAGACAGAAGCCAAGAAATATATGGATAAATACGGAGTTCAAATTGAGGCGTGGGCGCCTTTTGGCGAGGGAAGAGGAGATATGTTTACAAATCCCGTGATTGCGGAAATTGGTTCAAAATATGGGAAAACAGTTGCTCAGACAATTCTGCGCTGGCATATTCAGAAAGGTGTTGTGGTAATACCGAAGAGTACGCATAGAGAACGGATGGCTGAGAATTTTAATGTGTTTGATTTCTCGCTGACAGACGAGGATATTGCTGCAATCAATGCATTGGATAAGGCAGAAAGTTCTTTCTTCTCTCATAATGATCCAGCTATGGTGGAATGGTTTGTGAAGATGGTGGAGGAACGCAAGCATCAGCATGACAGTAGTAAAGAAAAAAAGAATTGGTAAAGAGATTGAGCGAAGAATACTGAAAACAAAGCGGATATCATTGTTTCTTCTGATTTCATGTATGCTGTTTTTACTTTGTTTTGCTGTAAGCGCCTGTGGGCGGGCAGATGATGACCGGACGAATCATGTCGTTGAAAACACAGCAGATGGGGTGCAGAATGACAGTCAGACAAATGAACCAGAAGAAAATGTGAAAAACGAAACAGTGCAGGAAGTAGATGATGGAATACCGAATGAACAGCCAAATAGTGAAGCTTCAGAAGGACAGCTGTTTGATTTAGAATCAGGAACCGTAATGCTGAACAGCGGGTACGAGATGCCGATTCTTGGGATTGGAACCTTCCGCCTGTCACAGAGCGAGGCAGAGGATTCCGTATATTGGGCATTGCGTGACGGCTACCGTTTGATTGATACGGCAAGGATTTATGGAAATGAGGAAGGAGTTGGCAGAGGAATCCAACGGGCGATTGATGAAGGGTTTGTGACAAGGGAGGAAATCTTTGTCACTACAAAGATGTGGACAGATGATTATGGAGATGGTGCGGCTGCCATTGACGCATCCCTCGATAGGCTGGGACTGGACTATATTGATTTGATGATTCTGCACCATTCTGCGCCGGAAAGTGATGTGGAGGCATACCAAGCAATGGAACAGGCAGTAGAAGATGGCAAACTGAGATCCATTGGATTATCTAACTATTATACGCCGGAAGATTTTGACCGGTTGGTAAATGCCACATCGATCACACCAGCCCTACTCCAGAATGAAACACATCCATATCATCAAAGCGTGGAGATGAAAGAGCATCTGCAGCAGTATGGGACTGTCATGGAATCATGGTTTCCTCTCGGAGGACGTGGGAATACGCAGACATTGTTTGATGACGAAACCATTTCAGGGATAGCGACGGATCATGGCAAGACTTCCGCACAGGTCATCCTGCGCTGGCACCTGCAGGCGGGAAATATTGCAATCCCCGGTTCAAGTAGCGAAGCCCATATTCAGGAGAATTATGAGATATTCGATTTTGAATTGACAGATGAGGAAATGGAGCGGATGAGTGCGCTTGACCGGAATGAAAGGTTTGCTTCTTACTAATAAGTTACTTGCCCGTAAGGGAATCAGGGATTATGAATATGGAGGCGGATTATGAAAAAAATTATATCACTTTTATTATGCGGGCTGCTGGTTTTGTCGTTTACAGCCTGTGGCGGAAATGCCGGACCGGGAAGCAGTAATAACGATGCTGTCGATGCACCGGATACATCTTCCGAAGGTGAGACAGATGGTGAGTCTGATACTTTGACTGACAGGACACAGTATGATGATCCTGTGGAAAGTTCAGAGACTTCCGAAGAACAGGTGGCAGAATCTACAGATGTTGGTACTCCTGCAGGAAGTAATATATTGGTAGCATACTTTTCCCTTGCGGATGAACAGTATGAGGTAGGCGTGATTGAAAAGGGCAATACGCAGATTATTGCCGAGATGATTGCAGAACAGACAGGTGCGGATACTTTTTCTATTGAGCGGGCAGTGGCTTATCCCACGACATATGATGGACTGCTTGAGATATCCCGTGAAGAAGAAAGCAATCCCCCGGAGATTGCCGGAACTGTTGGAAATATGGATGATTATTCGGTGATCTTTATCGGCTATCCGATCTGGTGGGGAGATTTGCCTACGATAGTCACAGTTTTCCTGGAAAGCTATGATTTTACAGGCAAGACAGTCATCCCTTTCTGTACCCATGCGGGAAGCGGATTATCCGGGACTCAGGGAACTGTTGAGAAACTTTGTGAGGGAGCAACTGTGGAAGATGGCCTCGCGGTGCGTGGCCGGACAGCGCAAAATGAACGTGATTCGGCGGAAAGTGCAGTAACAGACTGGCTCCGTGACCTTGGGTATATCGAGTAAGTGCAGGGAGAAGGAGCTTCTCTGGTGGAGGAAGGTGCAGATATTATGGCGGAATATGATTTTTCTATTTTTACAAATGTGGAACTTATCGGGGCGGATTTGTCTGAAATGAGTGACGATCAGCTTTCTGTCCTTTATCAACAGGCAAGGTATTGTCAGGCCATGACGGAGGCGGACACAGATACACTGAAGGAGATTGTATCCGAGGATGTGGTTTTCACGCACATGAGCGGCAGGCAGCAGACAAGGAAAGAGTATTTTGCTGACATAGAAAATGGCAGCCTGCGGTATTTTACCATCGGCATTGACAGCCCGGTGGTGGAAGTGGATGGCGACATGGCTTCTGTTACTTACACATCGGTACTGAATGCCAATGCTTATGGTGCAAGGGGAACCTATCGGATGGGTGGGACGCACTGGTTTGAAAAGCAGGACGGAAGCTGGATATCCATCAATGACCCAAACCGTTAAAAGAAGGGGAGCATGATGAGATCAGGGCAGATCCTTAAAATATTTATTGATGCAGTGATGGACATTCTTCTCCCTCTCTTGATGGCATAGGCTTTGGTGGGTAAAACGGCACATGAGTGGTTGGGAATTGCCATGACACTGTTGTTTATCATGCATTATATCCTGAATCGCAATATGTAGTAAAGGGAATTAGTAAGACAGAGGGTTCTTCTGTTACATTTAAAAATAAAAAAATAAGGAGGAAAATGTAATGACAATCGAAATGGAACAAACTTATATTACACTAAATAATGGGACAAAAATTCCGCAGTTCGGCATGGGTGTGTATATGGTGCCGGAGGGTGAGGAAACAAAGAAAGCATGTCTTGAGGCATTTAAGATGGGATATCGCCATATTGATACTGCTCATGCTTATCAGAACGAGCGTAGCGTTGGTGCGGCTGTGCGGGAAAGCGGCATCCCACGTGAGGAGATTTGGGTGACATCCAAACTGTGGCCGAGCGAATACGGGGAGGGGAAGACGATGGCCGGTATTGATAAGATGCTGGAGCGTCTGGATATTGGTTATATCGATCTGCTTCTGCTCCATCAGCAGGTGGGTGATTATATGGGCGCGTGGAAAGATATGGAGAAGGCGGTTGCACAGGGTAAGGTGCGGGCAATCGGTCTTTCTAATTTTGAATCCGAGCGTCTGGAGGAAGTATGCGAAGCAGCAACGATCAAGCCTGCCGTTCTTCAGGTGGAGTGCCACCCTTACTACCAGCAGGACGCATTGAAAAAGCGGCTTATGCCTTATGGTACAGTCATCGAGTCATGGTATCCTATCGGACATGGCGACCCTGGACTGATTAATCAGCAGGTTTTTACCGAACTGGCTGTTAAGTATGGCAAGACCAATGTGCAGATTATTCTCCGGTGGCATATCCAGGAGGGAAATATTATTTTCCCGAAATCGACTAACCCGCAGCATATCAGGGACAATTTTAACATTTTTGATTTTAAACTGACAGAGGAAGAAATGAAGCAGATCAAGGCGCTTGATAACGGCAAACGGTTCTATACAGCCACATTGGAGGAGCAGGAGAGGAACTTTTCCGCATGGAGCCCGGAAGATTAGAAACAGGAAGGAAATCTATCATGAGAACAAGAAAATTAAGGGATCTGACTGTATCGGAGGTTGGCATGGGATGTATGGCTTTTTCCCATGGCTATGGAAAGATCCCGCCGGAAAAGTACAGTATAGAGGCAATCCAGAATGCGTATCAGCATGGATGCACATTTTTTGACACGGCGGAAGTTTACAGCCCGAACCTTGCGGGGATAGGACATAACGAGAGGATTGTGGGGAAAGCATTGTGTGATGTGAGGGAAAATGTTGTGCTGGCAACAAAGCTGTTCCTGAACAGGTCTGAGATTGGAAGGGGCGGCTCTGTTTATGACGCTGTCCACAGGCATTTGGAGGATTCCATGGAACGCCTGCAGACGGATATGGTAGACCTCTATTACCTGCACAGGACAAGTGGAGGTGTTTCCGTGGAAGAAGTGGCGGAAGCCATGGGGCAGCTTATAGAAGACGGTTTGATCAGGGGATGGGGCCTGTCACAGGTAGATGTGGATGTGATAGACCGTGCGCACAGGGTGACGCCACTGACAGCGATCCAGAATATTTATTCCATGGTGGAACGGGATGTGGAAAGTGGGGTTATCCCCTATTGCCTGAAAAATAATATCGGCATGGTTCCTTTCTCGCCCATTGCAAGCGGCCTGTTATCCGGAAAGATTACAACGGAGACAAAATTTGAGAAGAATGATGATGTGAGAAACTGGGTTCCACAACTTTCAAAAGCAAATATCGCAGGCAACCAGCCGATCATTGATCTTTTGAAAGAATATGCTGATAAGAAAAATGCAACCAGCGCACAGATATCCCTTGCATGGATGCTGCACAAATATCCGAATGTGGTGCCGATTCCGGGGTCGAAAAATAAGGAGCGCATTATTGAGAATCTGGATGCCTCCGAAGTGGAGCTGACAGAGGAGGAATTCCGTTCTCTGGACGAGGCATTGAATCAGTGTAAGGTGTACGGTCACAGGGGGTTTTATAGATGACAGAAAAAAGAAAGGATATATGAAATGAAAAAAGAAGTTATGATTTTGACAGGGGCAGGACAGATTGGCATGGCGATTGCAAGACGCATGGGATATGGAAAAAAGATTGTCATGGGTGACAAGAACTTTGAAAATGCGAAAGCAATTGCAAGAATTATGAATAATGCAGGATTTGATGTAGAGCCTGTGGAAATGGATTTATCGTCACGAGAATCTATTTTGCAACTGATAGATAAGGCATTAAGCTACGGAGAGATTAAAATGCTTGTTAATGCGGCGGGGGTATCGCCAAGCCAAGCACCTATCAGCGCTATATTAAAAGTGGATTTATATGGCACTGCGGTATTATTGGAGGAAGTCGGAAAAGTGATTGCAGAGGGCGGTGTTGGAGTAACGATTTCAAGCCAGTCAGGACATCGTATGAAACAGCTTACGCCGGAGGAAGATGAGCAGCTCGCTATAACGCCAACGGAAGAATTGTTAAATCTTGATATTTTACAGCCAGAGAACATTAAAGACACACTTCACGCTTACCAAATGGCAAAACGCTGTAACGAAAAACGTGTCATGGCGGAAGCTGTAAAGTGGGGAGAAAAAGGAGCAAGACTTAATTCCATTTCTCCGGGAATTATTGTGACGCCACTTGCAATCGACGAGTTTAACGGACCTCGTGGAGATTTTTATAAGAACATGTTTGCAAAATGTCCTGCAGGCAGACCGGGTACAGCGGATGAGGTTGCAAATGTGGCTGAACTTCTGATGAATCCGGTAGGGGCTTTTATTACCGGAGCGGATTTCCTGATTGATGGCGGTGCAACAGCAAGTTATTTTTATGGTCCATTGAAGCCGGCAAGCTAGTTTACAAAACGTAAGCCCTGCTTGCAGGAAAGATGCAGCTCCTTTGTTTGACAAGGAGTTTCCCCATCCATATGAAACCACATGGCTTCTTTGGTTTTTATTCGCAGATTTTTGCATTTATGCTCAGTGATTTTTTCAAACAGTAAATGTTTTTTTAAGTATACAAGACATACTGCAAGCAAAAGCTTCCATTTTGGCATATCCTGAACCAGGCATATGTGAAACATTCCATCGGTAGGGTTGGCATGGGGACAAAAAGGAACTCCGCCGCCCTCCTGCGAATGTATCATGCCTACTGTAAAAAACATTTTATCAATTTTTTTAGTTTTCTCATTATCTAACTGTAAATATGCTTTAACAACCTTTTTCTCAAAAATCTGTTTTACACCAATACAAACATATACCAGTCGGCCTAAATGAAACTTGTTGAGAAGCTGCTTTAATTTGCTTCGTCCAACCTCTTCGCAGATTGCCGCATCATAGCCGATGCCGGAGCTGATTATAAAGCGCCTGGTGTTTTTTTCTCCTGACGTAGTTATGTATGTTGCCTCGCCATAGTCAAGCTTATATTCATTCGGAGAATTTAGAAGATGAAGTATATTCTCCTCATAGCTTTTCGGTATATTCATATTTCTTGCAAAATCATTGCCGGAACCAATGCGAATACAGGATAACAGAGTATGTTCAAAATCCGCAATTCCCTGCAAAACGGCATTAATAGTTCCGTCTCCACCTACAACAACAATATGTATATCCTCATTCAGTCTGCCGGTGAGCCGCGACACTAAGAGAGTGGTATCGTCTGCGCTATCCGGCAAGTATATCTTATAATCAATCTGCTGCTTCTTTATAAAGGACAAAATATTGCCCCATATGGTTTTGCCCTTATCTGAACCTGAATGTGTATTAACAATAAAATGATATGTTTTCATATTTTCTTCCTTATCTGCCGTAATTTGATACAATTTATTATATAAGAATTTTGACTATATTTCAATAAACTTACGGTTTTCACTGTCTGTGGCGTAGACGGATAAAAAGCAAGTTTCTAATACGGTACTTGTGGATTGTAATAAAAGAATAAATATAGTAAAATGAGGAAAAATTTACAAGCTGCTTGATAGTGGGGATATGAGAGGCTATACTATAAAAACAGCTGAACAATTCGAGAAATCGGAATTTGAAGGAGAGATAAATGAGTAAAAGATTTGAAATTATCGAAAAAGATGGATTAGTAGAAGGAACCAGAATTATTGTTGATACGGAGACCGGAGTACAATACCTTATGGCTCATTGGACAAATGTTGGAGGAATTACTGTATTGGTGGACAGAGATGGAAAACCATTATTAGATTCCCGATATGCTAAGTAGTAAAAATCCAGCTTGCTGGGATGATAAATTTATTTTTTTAACGGAGGTATATGATATGGATGATTTTGGTAGTATGATGGGATTTGATAAATTAAATTTGTATTTCAAGGTACATGTGGCAGGTTTTGATGGAGAGTGTTTTTATTATAGTGTTTATTTTGAAGAAGGCTGTTCAGATGACAAATTAAAGGAAATAAATACAGCAATAAACGAATTCACTGCACCATATAATGATAAGGAAATTTATTTAGGTTATATTGATGTGTCTAAAGAGGATGAAAAAGTAAATATTTATCTTGATACCGGAAATGTGGAGCCGGAAGATATTGATACCGCTATTACGGGGATTCTTAAGGCTCTAAATAATGTTTCAGGGATAAAGAACGTTATTGTAAATGAGGATTGTGATTTTGATTTTTAGTCGTTTTGAATAATTCGGTAAAGCAGAATTTAGGAGATACGGATAATGAAATTAAAGAACATTTTGATTGTTGTTAAAGATATTGAAAAGTCGAAACAATTTTATCACGACCTGTTTGGTCTTGATGTGGTGCTTGACAATGATGGCAATATGATTTTAACGGAAGGTCTTGTACTCCAAGACGAAAAAATTTGGAAGAAGTTTTTAGGGAAAGATATTATTCCAAAAAGCAATTCTTGTGAGTTGTATTTTGAAGAACAAGATATAGAAGCGTTTATTGAAAAATTGGAAAAAACATATCCAGGGGTTCAATATGTCAATCGGCTTATGACGCATAGCTGGGGACAAAAAGTAATCCGTTTTTACGATTTAGATGGTAATTTGATTGAAGTAGGAACGCCTATGTAATGCGAAAAAACTCATTTATGTATGAAGAAAAATAAAAGAAAAATGGGAATTTATAAAAAAGACTTGACTGTAAACCTTGTTTATACCTTATGGTTGCCTTATAGGAGGGATAATATATGACAATTAAGGAAGTTGAAAAGGTTTTGGATATTCCCAGAGCAACTGTAAGATTTTATGAAAAGGAAGGACTTATAGACCCCCAAAGAGAGGACAATGGATACCGGGATTACAAAGATGAGGATATTGATAAGTTAAAAAAGATTATTGTACTCAGAAAGATTGGGCTTGCTGTTTCGGATATAGAAGATATCTTTGATGGTGTAAAGGCAATGCCGGATGTACTCGCAGATAACATTACAAAACTTGAAAAGCAAATGGAAGAATTGAAGGGCGCGATGACTGTGTGTAAAAAAATGGAGGCTTCCAAGGTTGAACTCGCGACTTTTGATACAGAAAAATATTGGAGTATTATTGTAGAAGAAGAGAAAAATGGACATGCATTTATGGATATCGCAAAGGATATTGCTCGGTTAGAAAAAAAGGTGATAACCAGTTACTTTAGTTGGACTGATTCCGATGGAAAAGCATATGATTCTCTTCCTAAATTTATTATAAATGTACTGGGTGCTTTTACGTTGACCGGATGCATATTCTGTCTTATAAGAAGAGAATGGAGTATAAGTAATTTTCTTTGTGGAGTAGTTGGTATTTTGTATATTATTCTTGTAGAAGCTGTTATCAGTATTCCGTTGTATTTTCTCGGGAAGAAATTTAAGTGGATAGAAAAGAACAGGACAAAGACATTGGTAATAGTTTGTTTGATTCTTTGTGTAGTACTTATCGTTTTGGGTAATGTGTTTGACTTTTAGCTTGTGTTATAATGTGTTGTGAATTTTGTAAAAACCTAATCGGAATTTATGCAATTAGATAGGAGTAGTAGCCAAATGATTATTTTGATAGCAGGAGCATCTCACACAGGAAAAACAGCATTTGCTCAAAAATTACTTGAAAAATATAAATATCCCTATCTATCCATAGACCACTTAAAAATGGGACTTATTCGAAGCGGAAATACTACACTTACCCCTTTGAGTGATGAGAAAACGCTGACGGATTATTTATGGCCGATTGTGTGTGAAATGATAAAAACAGCCATAGAAAACAAGCAAAATCTTATTGTTGAGGGTTGTTATATCCCGTTTAACTGGGAAAAGGATTTTGCGGTACAATATCTTGATGATATAAGATACTATTGTCTTGTCATGAGCGAAAGCTATATTAGAAATCATTTTAATGATATAAAAAGGTATGCAAACGCCATTGAAAATCGTTTGGATGATGAAGATTGCACTTTGGAACGTGTGTTAGAAGATAATGCACAGGTTTTAAAGCTTGCACAAAAAAACAGCGCAAACTATATACTGATTGATGATGAGTATAAAATAGACATCGATTTATAACGGTAAATTTTGAAAAAGAAGCAATAAAATGGGAATTGGAGAATGAAATGCTTACACATATTGGTACGAATACGATAAAAACTGAAAGACTTACATTGCGCAGATTTGAGTATACAGATGATGAAGCTATGCTGAAATATTGGGTTTCAGACGAAAGAATACAATCCTTGTATTCTGAACCTGTGTATTCCACAAAAGAGGCTGTAAAAGAATTGCTTGATAAGTACATTGGCTCTTACGAAAAAAGTGATTATTATCGTTGGGCAATTATTGAAAATAATTCAGGTGAATGTATAGGTCAAATAGCGTTTTTTCTTGTTGACGGCAAAAATCATTTTGCTGAAATAGAGTACTGTATCGGCTCAGATTTCCAATGTATGGGATTTGCAACTGAAGCAACCAAAGCCATTATTAAATATGGATTTGAAAAAATAAATCTGCATAAAGTACAGATTTGTACCAAGACCATCAACAAACCATCAAAACGTGTTATAGAAAAATGTGGATTTACATACGAGGGAACGTTAAGAGATTACTTTTATATGAAAGGTGAATATGTCGGAAGATTATATTTTTCAATGTTAAAGGATGAGTTTGAAGCTAAGGTATAAATCAGCATTTGAAATGGAATTACCTATATAAAAGATAACGGGGGCAATATGAATCTACTTTTTTTATGCAGCCAAAATAAGAGACGCAGTTTAACGGCTGAGAAGATTTTTGATGGCTATAATGGGCATAAAGCACGTTCGGCAGGAACAGAGCAAAATGCCAGAATCAAAGTTACACCTGGACTTCTCGGATGGGCAGATATTATTTTCTGTATGGAGAAAAAACATTTACGAAGGATAAAAGGAAAATATCCTGACATAATTGCTGACAAGATAATAGTCTGTCTTTATATTAATGATGATTATGAATTTATGGACAGGGAATTGCAGGAATTACTTAAAAGCTATGTTGATGAATATATATGCTGATGACTTCTGCGAAATTACTACGCAGAAATTGTCAGTTTTTTTATTTCTGCGATTTAGGAGGGTTATATGTTAACTAGTATTGCGATAATTTTATTATTAGGGTTATTAGTGGGTTGGATTTTTTCAAAATTCAGATTGCCGAGCTTACTTGGAATGATTGTTGTAGGGATTATACTCAGTCCTTATGCATTGGATTTAATTGATGAATCAATACTCATGATTTCAGGAGATTTGAGGCAGATAGCTTTAGTAATAATCCTTACAAGAGCTGGACTGTCCCTTGACATTTCAGATTTAAAGAAAGTTGGCAGACCAGCGGTTTTGATGTGTTTTCTTCCTGCATGTGTAGAAATAGTAGGGACGGTTGTTCTAGCACCCATTTTGCTTAAAGTATCTGTGTTAGAAGCGGCTATTATAGGGAGTGTAATTGCTGCTGTGTCTCCAGCTGTTGTTGTGCCGAGAATGATTCGATTGATTGATGAAGGGTATGGAAAAAACAAAAGTATTCCACAACTGATTCTAGCAGGTGCTTCGGTAGATGATGTATTTGTTATTGTAGTATTTACAGCATTCACTGCGTTAGCATCTACGGGTAAAATGTCTGTATCAAGTTTTATCCAGATTCCTATATCTATTGTCTTGGGTATCATTCTTGGAAGTGGTGTAGGAATATTATTGGTTATATTCTTTAAGAAGAATCATATGAGAGATTCGGTGAAGATACTGATAATACTTAGTATTTCTTTCTTGTTTTTGGAAGTAGAAAATAGATTAAAAGGAAGTATTCCGATTTCCGGTTTACTTGCTATTATGAGTATGGGTATCATGCTGAAACAAAAATATGATGTCTTGGCTTCACGATTATCTGCAAAATATAATAAACTGTGGATTGGGGCAGAAGTATTTCTATTTGTGTTAGTCGGCACAACTGTTGATTTAAAATATGTCAAATCAGCAGGTATATTTGCTGTATTGCTTATTATTGGGGCACTACTATTTAGAATGAGTGGTGTGGCGTTATCGTTAGTAAAAACAGATTTATCAAAAAAAGAAAGACTATTCTGCATGTTGGCTTACACTCCGAAAGCCACAGTCCAAGCGGCTATTGGTGCAATACCATTGTCAATGGGATTGGATTGTGGAAATATAGTTGTAACAGTTGCAGTATTATCCATTTTGATTACAGCTCCGTTTGGAGCCATATGTGTAGATAATTTATATAAGCGATTGTTGGAGAAGTAACTGAGTTTAGGAGATTGTTTTATAATTATGTTTCTTTCTATAATACCAACTACCCATCTTTTTCTCAGTAATTGACGTGTTTGCTTTTTTGCGTATAATTGTAGTAGGTAAGAAATTCATTGTGAAGCAATAAATAAGAGTAATAAAAATATTATGACTGAGAGAAGATTATAGAAAATATTACAGAACTGGTTCGTTGCCGGAGAAGCGTCCGAACATTTGATGGTAAAGAAGTCAAAAAGGAGGAACAGATATGAGATACAGACCTGACCGATATGGCAGCCAGATTTCTCAGTTAGGTTATGGCTGCATGAGATTCAGCAAAAAAGGAAATGCCATCGATTATGAAAAGGCTGAGAAGGAAGTCCTTCTTGCTATCGAAAAGGGTGTCAATTATTTTGATACCGCTTACATGTATTCTGGCAGTGAGGAATGCCTCGGTCGGATACTGGATGAAAACAAATGCCGTGACAGGGTTTATATTGCCACCAAGCTTCCACAGTATATCATACGTTCTGCTACGGCAATCGATAAAATCTTTAACGAGGAGCTTTCCCGTCTCCGCACAGATTATATTGACTACTACCTGATGCATATGATGACGGATTATGAGGAATGGGAGCGTCTGAAGACTTTGGGGATTGAGGGTTGGATTGAACGGCAGAAAGCAGAAAAACGTATCCGTAACATCGGTTTTTCTTACCACGGTGATACGGAAATGTTCCTGAGAATTTTGGATGCGTATGACTGGGACTTCTGTCAGATTCAGTATAATTATCTGGATGAGCATACCCAGGCAGGAAGAAGGGGGCTTCAGGCAGCGGCAGGGAAAGGTATTCCGGTTATCATTATGGAGCCTCTCCGGGGTGGCAAACTGGTCAGTCTGCCGGATAAGGCGAAGGACATACTTGCCTCTGACAGCAAGGGCTATACGCCTGCGGAACTGGGGCTACGCTGGCTGTGGGACCAGCCGGAAGTGACCTGTGTGCTTTCCGGCATGAATTCTGAGGATATGGTGAATGAGAACATCCGTATCGCATCAGAGGCCGAGCCGGGACATTTGACAGAAGAAGATATGGAGATCGTTGAGCAGGTCAAGCAGATTATTCGTGAACGGGAAAAGGTAGGCTGCACGGGTTGCAGATACTGTATGCCTTGTCCAAAGGGAGTGGATATTCCGGGCAATTTCTATTATTACAACCTGATGTATATGGAGAAAAAATCCTCTGCCCGTTTTGAGTTTGCCCAGAATATGGGGATGCGTAAGGAGCCCGGTTTCGCATCACAGTGTGTTGGTTGCGGTCAGTGTGAAAAACATTGCCCACAGCATATTAATATTCGTGAGAAATTAAAGGAAGCTGATCACGGCCTTAGGCCTCTGCCTTATAAAATCGGCATCCATGCTGCACGAAAAATTTTGATTTGAATTTGTAGAGGTATTGATACATGAGCAAGGCATTATCGGAACTGACATTAGAAGAACTGTGGGAATTGTTTCCCATTTTTCTGGTACAACATAATGAGCAATGGGTTGAATATTACGAAGAAATGAAAGATTTTTTGTATCACATTCTTTCTGATTATCAAATTCAGCGGATTAGCCATATTGGAAGTACAGTAATCAAAGGGATATGGGCAAAAAACATTATAGATATTCTTATAGAAATAGGTGTTGATGAAAATATGGAAGCTGTGTCCAAAGTAATTGAAAGCAATGGATTTATTCGTATGTCATCAAGTACAAATCGGGTGTCATTTAATCGGGGATATACTGAAAATGGATTTGAGGAAAAAGTTTATCACCTGCATCTTCGACAAGAAGGCGATAACAATGAATTGTATTTTAGGGATTATCTGAATGAGCACCCACAGATAGCAAGACAGTATGAACAGTTAAAATTGGACTTATGGAAACAATATGAACATGACAGAGATGGCTATACAGAAGCAAAGTCCGATTTTATAACAAAATGGACATCAGAGGCAAAAAAAATTTATGCGGGTAGGTATTAACTTTTATTTCATATATCTACGCAAAAAAGATTGACTATTTTCAGGAATATGATACTATAATACTAGTGGTGAGTCCTACCGCAAAGTGGACTGCTAAAAGCGTTAGCAACTCTAATGGAGTTACTACAACAATGGCTATGTGGAAACGCATAGCCATTTTTAACGAGGAGGTATATGCAGACGAATTTTAAATTATACAAGGTGGATATGAAATATATCCGTAATCTACATAATATAGATGATAAGGTGTTTTCTGTTTCACCACAGGCGAGAAAAGATAACAGGGTTTTCGTTGGAATTGTTATTATCTGTGGTAATCATAAATATTGCATACCACTTTCATCGCCAAAGGAAAAACATAAAAAAATGCACAATTCTATAGATTTTTCCAAGATTGAAGTAGATGGGGAATTATTAGGTGTTTTGAATTTTAATTTGATGATACCTATTGAAGAAGAACAATTGCAGCTTGTTGATACAACTATTTATAAGAGAGATAGGGAAAACATCAAATATTACAAACGATTGTGTGTTCTGGAATTAGAATGGTGTCAGGCAAACAGTGAAATAATTTGTAATAAAGCAAATGTCTTATATAAAGAGTACATCTCTAATGAATCATTTACTGGGAGAAATCGCTGTCTGAATTTTCCAAAATTAGAAGCAGAGTGTAAAAAATATAATTCAAGAATAAAGAGAGGCGTAGAATGAACCTCTCTTTACAAGGGGATAGGTTTTGGTGAAAATATAGAATCTGTGTTCAAAGTAATTGAAAGCAATGGATTCATGGAATTAAAAGACCATGTTTCATTTGTGAAAGAGTTTGGCACCATTTAGTCAATAATGGAATGCATCAGGATTGAGTTGAATTTTTCAAGCTGGTCATACATGATTCCGTGTCCACTGCAAGGTAGGCTTATGAGCTTTGAACCGCAGATATTTTCATGCTGTATCTCGACAAGTTCATTGGATACAATGATATCTTTACCGCCATGAATAATGTATGTGGGAACGTGAACGCAGCTGAAATCATCTCTGCCGTCTTCATCACGCAGAGCAATACCGCACTTTATTGTTCCGATTCCTGAAGCAGACAAGGCGATACCTCTGAACCAGTCAATAACTGCATCTGAATGAGGACATGCAAAAAGTTGTTTGCTGAAATTCAGGCAAAGTTGAGGCCTGTCGGTTTCGGCAAGGCTTATCAGGTCATTGACTTCCTGAACAGTTTTTCCATATGGAAAGCCTGGACGCCGTGTAAAGCATGGGGCGGCAGCAGAAAGCAAAATCAGTTTGGATACACCGAATCCGTTGTAACGATTCATATATCTTAAGGCAATGGCTCCACCCATTGAAAAACCAACCAAAATGAATCTTTTGAGACAAAGCTGCCGGACTACCTGAAATATATCAGCAGACATCTGATTGTAACAATATCCGCCTGCTGGGGTATCTGACTTGCCAAAACCTCTTAAGTCCACCGCAACTACGCGGTATCCGCAATTGGTAAGCAGGTTGATCTGATATTCAAAGATTTGGTGGGAAAGTGGCCAGCCGTGAATGAGAAAAAGGGTCTCCAAACCCTGTGGATTATAGTCGTAAACGGCAATTTTCGTTCCGTCATTTGATGTGATATAATACATAAATACCTTTACAAACAGGTTTTTGTTATTATATGTCATAAGATTGGTTAAGGTTAATGGTAATTTGCTGATTTTCGGAGGTTAGCTTAATGGATGAATTAACTATAAAATACAATGAACTTACTGCTGAAGAATTTATTTTCTTATGGGAGGCGGTTTGGGGCGACGGGCCTTCCTTAGAGCAAACGGAACTTGCCATGAAACATACATTATTCAGGGTGTCTATTTATGATAAAGATAAAATTATTGCAATGGCAAGAATGATTGGTGATATAGGGTTGAATTATTATATCAAAGATGTTGTAGTAAAACCTGAATATCAAAAAAAGGGCATTGGGAAAATGCTTATAAACGAATTGATGAAATACATCGGGAAAAATGGTGTTAAAAATACAAATATTTTTGTTGAATTATGTGCGATGCCTGATAAAATTTCTTTTTATGAACAATTTGGTTTTGATGCCAACGAAGCACAGAGATTAAAAATAATGTACCATGTAGATTAAGTCTTAATTGGAAAAGGGAAAATGCTCTCGTAAGAATCAGATTAACTGCTGAAAAATATTTTAAGGAGAAGCTGTTATGTGGGTTTGGTGGTTTATGTTTTTTTCTAATTCGGTAGTACCTATAATCTTCATAGTTATAGGAAGAATGATGTGGAAACATTGTCCAAAGGATATCAATGGGATAATAGGGTATCGGACAAAGCGTTCCATGAAGAATATGGATACATGGAAATTTGCCCATGAACATTGCGGACGTCTTTGGTGGAAATTAGGCTGGATAATTCTGATTCTATCCGTATTAGCACAAATACCGATTTATAATAGCTCTGAACATGTGATTGGAATTGTCGAAGCTATTATTTGTACCGTACAGTGTATCGTTTTGGTTGCAGCATCCATTTTTCCGACAGAGAAAGCTTTGAAAAAGACATTTCATGAGGATGGTACACGAAGATAAATATAGGAAGGGATGACAAGCCGTGTTTGAGGATATATTTAAGAGAAAGAAATTAAATGTGGAAAAGCTTCTTGCATATGGATTTGAGACTATGGATAAAAGATATACATATAGAAGAGACATTATGGATGGAAATTTCACGTTGCATATTTTTCTTGATGAAAATGGTATGCCTGATACATCTTTAACTGATTTGGAAAATGGAGAGGAATATACCCTTTACAAGACAAACGCACTGGGAGCTTTTGTTGGTGACGTGAGGCTTGAAATTGAGAGTGTTCTGAGTGACATTTCCACGAAATGTTATGAGCCTGAGATATTTAAAGAGGAACAATCGAAAATGCTGATTAGCTATGTGCGTGAAAAGTATGGGGATGAATTGGAATTTTTATGGCCGAAATCACCGGATAACGCAATATGGCGAAGAAAGGATAATAAAAAATGGTACGGTATACTGCTTACAATTCAAAAGAGTAAGCTTGGGCTTGATTCGCAGGAGATTGTTGAGGTGATAGACCTAAGGGCAAAACCGGAAGAGTTGGAAAGCCTGGTTGATGGAAAACTTTATTTTCCTGGGTGGCATATGAACAAAAAGCATTGGTATACAATGATTCTTGACGGCTCAATATCATACGATGAAGTATGCCGTAGAGTGGATAAAAGCTATGAATTGGATGATAAAAAACAGTAATATGCACGATAGTAACATAAATTTACAGGCAAATTCAGTCTGTCAAGAAAAAATACTTGACATTAGTGATTGGTTCGTTTATGATACTAAGAGTTTGTAAAGCAAAATAACTTTACAGGTGGTGTAGGATATGGAAAAGATAGTCCGGCAGTCGCTGCTTTACGATTTTTATGGTGAGCTGTTGACGGAGCATCAAAAGAACATATACGAAGATGTGGCTATGAATGACCTATCTTATTCCGAGATAGCAAGATTGAACGGAATATCCAGACAGGGCGTTTATGATATGATAAAACGTTGTGATAAGATACTTGAGGATTATGAGACAAAGCTTAAACTTGTTGAGCGGTTTGCAGCAGCCAGAGAGAAGGCTGAGGATATAAAAAGCAAGGTACTTATCATTAAGGAGAGAAATACAAATCCTGATTTAGACGAGATGATTGATTGTCTGGGTGAGCTTACAGATGGATTGTTAGATGAGTTTTAACAGACGGAAAATAGCAAATAGGTAAAGCATGACTATATTTTAGGAGGTATTGCATGGCTTTTGATAGTTTGACGGACAAACTGCAGAATGTATTTAAGAAGCTTAGAAGCAAGGGTATGCTTACGGAAGCGGATGTTAAGGAAGCCATGAAAGAAGTTAAAAGGGCACTTCTTGAGGCGGATGTTAACTTTAAGGTTGTAAAGCAGTTTATTAATTCGGTAAGTGAAAGAGCAGTCGGAGAGGAAGTTCTGAAAGGACTGAATCCCGGTCAGATGGTTATAAAAGTAGTTAAGGAAGAAATGGATAAGCTCATGGGTTCAGAGACGACAGAGCTTAAGTTCCTTCCGTCAAATGAAGTAACTGTTATTATGATGTGTGGCCTTCAGGGAGCAGGTAAAACAACCACGGTTGCAAAGCTTGCAGGAAAGTACAAGAACAAGGGTAAGAAACCGCTTCTTGTTGCCTGTGATGTATACAGACCTGCTGCAATTAAGCAGTTGGAGATAAACGGAGAAAAGGTTGGCGTTCCGGTATTTTCCATGGGAGACGGACACAAGCCTGTAAATATTGCAAAGGCGGCTATTGAACACGCACAAAAAAATGGGCTCAATCTTGTATTTTTAGATACAGCAGGACGTCTTCATGTAGATGAGGACATGATGAATGAGCTTATTGAAATAAAGGAAAACATATCAGTAACCCATACAATACTTACTGTTGATGCGATGACAGGACAGGATGCAGTGAATGTGGCGACGTCATTTAATGACAAGATAGGTGTTGACGGTGTTATACTTACAAAGCTCGACGGTGATACAAGAGGCGGTGCAGCACTTTCCATAAAAGCGGTTACAGGTAAGCCGATATTGTTTGCAGGTATGGGAGAAAAGCTTGATGATTTGGAACAGTTTTATCCTGACCGTATGGCAAGCCGTATTCTTGGAATGGGAGACGTTGAAAGCCTTATTGAGAAGGCACAAAATGCCATTGATGAAGAAAAAGCAAGGGAGATGGAGCAGAAGTTCAAAAAGGCAAGCTTCGACTTCAACGACCTTTTAGACAACATGGAGCAGATGGAAAAAATGGGCGGCATAGGTGATTTGCTTAATATGCTTCCTGGATTTGGCTCAAATAAGCAGCTTAAGGATATTGAGATTGATGACAAGGCAATGAGTATGCCGAGAGCGATTATTCTTTCCATGACACCGAAAGAGAGAAGTAATCCGGACATTATAAACCCAAGCAGAAAAAAACGAATTGCAGATGGAGCAGGAGTGCCTGTAAGTGAGGTGAACAAGCTTATTAAACAGCTTGAGCAGTCTAAAAAAATGATGAAGCAGATGTCTGGGCTTATGGGTGGAAAGAAAAAAGGTGGCTTTAAGCTGCCATTTGGATTTTGATAATAGATTTAACTATTATAGATAAAATTATATTCAAGGAGGTGAAAACATGGCAGTAAAAATCAGACTTAGAAGAATGGGATACAAGAAGCATCCTTTTTATAGAGTAATCGTAGCTGACTCTAGATCACCTAGAGATGGTAGATTTATCGATGAGATAGGTACTTATGACCCAAATCAGGAGCCTGCAGCTGTAAAGATTGACGCAGATGCAGCAAAGAAGTGGCTTGCAAACGGTGCACAGCCAACAGAGACAGTAGCTAAGCTTTTGAAGCAGGCAGGTATCGAAAAGTAATACAAGGGAGGTGCATTTTTTGAAGGAATTAGTAGAATTTATAGCAAAATCTCTTGTTGATAGCCCTGATGAGGTTGTTGTAAATGAAAACATCGAGGAAGATACTATTACAATTGAATTAAAGGTTGCACCAGATGATATGGGGAAAGTTATCGGTAAACAGGGAAGGATAGCAAAATCCATTCGTACTGTTGTTAAAGCAGCAGCGTCAAAGGGTGACAAGAAGGTAATTGTAGATATTAAGTAGTTTTGCACAAAGGGCTGTCACATACGGACAGCTCTTTATTTTTTATTGTTAGTAGGAGTACTTATGGAGGATATATTCAGAATAGGAGTTATAACAAGGCCTCATGGTTTAAAGGGTGAGGTAAAGGTCTATCCCACAACTGATGATGTTAACAGATTTAAAAGTCTAAAGAAATGCTTCATCAGAACGAAAAAGGCTGATATTCATGTGGAAAAGAAATCATGTAAATTCTTTAAAAATATGGTTATTTTATCGTTTAAGGAATTTGATAACATAAATGATGTTGAAGTGTTCAAGAATTGTGATCTATACGTTACAAGGGAAGAAGCAGTGCCTCTTGAAGAGGATGAGTATTATATATCGGATGTCATTGGTGCAGAGGTATATAACGAAAATGGCAAAAGGCTTGGAGAAATAAAGGATGTAATCCAGACAGGTGCAAATGATGTTTTTGTCGTCAGAATGGAGGATGAAAAGGAACTTTTGCTTCCGGTTATAAATGACTGTATTCTTGAAATAAATTCTGATGAAAAAAAGGTTGTTGCAAGATTAATGAAAGGAATGCTTGACTAAATGAATTTTCATATATTGACCCTGTTTCCGGAAATGATAATGTCGGGCTTGATGGAGAGTATAACAGGGCGTGCCGTGGAAAAGGGCCTGATAAGTATAAATGCCGTGAATATAAGAGATTTTGCGGGAAATAAATATGGGCATGTGGATGATTATACGTATGGAGGCGGAGCCGGTATGCTGATGCAGGCAGAGCCTGTCTACAAGGCATACAAACATGTGGCAGACAACATAACAAATCCAAGAGTTCTCTATATGACCCCTCAGGGAAAGCGTTTTGACCAGAAAATGGCAGAGGAGCTTTCGAAGGAGAAAAATCTTATTTTGCTTTGTGGCCATTATGAGGGTATAGACGAGCGTGTTTTGGATATGATAGTTACAGACCATGTATCCATAGGCGATTTTGTGTTAACAGGCGGTGAACTGCCTGCAATGGTAATAGCAGATGCCGTGTCCAGACTTGTTCCGGGGGTTTTGGGAAGTGATGAAAGTGCAGTGTATGAGTCATTTTACGATGGACTTCTTGAATATCCTCAGTACACCAGACCGGAGGAGTTTATGGGTGTAAAGGTGCCGGAGGTGCTTTTGTCCGGACACCATAAAAATATAGAAAAATGGAGACATGAGCAGGCATTGCTAAGAACAAAGGAACGAAGACCCGATTTATATGAAAAATACATGGAGGAGCATGGCAATAAATAAAATGATTTCTTGTATTGGATTGCCGAATGATGTATAATATGTCCGAGCCGATAGGCGAAGTGACCTATGTCCGAGCCGTAAGGTGAAGTATTTTATTTTTGATGAGGAGAGCACTTATGAAAAAGAAGCTTTATATTTTTGTTCTTGCAGCAACTATGGTTTTTAGTTTTGCAGGCTGTGGGAAAAAGGAAAAGAATGAAACTGTGGATGTAAAATCCGATGTAATAGAATTTGTGAATGAGGAGCTTTCGGCGATAGATGAAAAGCGTAGCTCAGCAGTGGATGTATACAATTCATATTTCACGGATACGAACGTTAATTTGGATAAATTTTTATCTGATATGGAGCGTGTTGCAATTCCAAATATGGAAGAGTATATGAAGGAGTTAAATGCTATAGAGACAGGTACAAGTGAAGTTGAAAACCTGAAGGAACTATATGCTCTTGGGGCACAGTTCCAGCTTGATGCAATGAATAAGGTTGTACTTGCCATAAAGCAAGAAAATCCGGATTATCTTACGGAGGCATCAGAAATGATAAAGCAGTCTGAGTCATATTTCGGAGAGTATGAGGCACAGCTTCAGCTTTTGGCTGTGGATAATGAGATAAACATAAACGGATCATTTTCAGGAACAAATGCTTCTACGGAGGCTGAGTAAAAAATGTCGGGCTGTAATTACGAGCGAATGTTATGTAAACCTTGTGATACAGCCTTTGTTTTTTATTAGGAGGAATACATATGGTTGATGATTCAAAGCTTGTTGTTGATGGGTATATTTTCAGAAGCAGAACAGAATTTGAGCGGGCGAAAAAGGAATATGAAACCGTACACAATATTATGGAAAATCTAAATATGGATAATGAGGAGGATGTTATAAAGCTGTACAGCAAGCTTGTTACGAAAAAATATTTTCAAACACCGATAGGGCTCTCCTTTCTTCATGAACTGCGCCAGCTGATTATTGGAGGAAAAGATAATGCAAGCATGCCATATATACCGGTTGTTCCGACTGTAAGAATGAGAGCACCTGAGCAGCAGGAGAGACAATATAAAAAATTGAAGGATCAGTTTGACTATCAAAGTATAATAAAAAGCAGATTGACCATTGCGGTTGTTGCCATGGCAGTTATTATTGTTGGAATGATATATATAGCGATGACAAATGAGAATGTTGGATATTTTAATGCGGAGGAGAAGATTGTAAACAAATATTCTACATGGCAGGAACAGCTGGACAAGCGTGAAGAGGAACTTAATATACGTGAGGAACGGATTAAAGAGGCAGAAAAAAACATGGAAAAATAGGCTGTTTTTCACAATTTCACCATAATATAATTATACAATATGCTTATGCTGATGTTCAGATTAGGAGGTATAGCATATGGAGGGAACTAAAATTCTCGTTGTGGATGACGAAAGCCGTATGAGGAAGCTTGTGAAAGACTTTCTTATCAAAGAGGGCTTTTTGGTTTTGGAGGCTCAGGACGGGGAACAGGCTGTTGATACATTTATGTCAACAAAGGATATTTCGCTTATAATACTTGATGTAATGATGCCTAAGCTTGACGGATATGGTGTGGCTGAGGAGATACGCAAGATATCAAAGGTTCCTATTATAATGCTTACAGCAAAGAGTAGCGAGAGGGATGAAATTCACGGCTTTGAGTTGGGGATAGACGAGTATATCACGAAACCGTTTAGCCCTAAAATACTTGTGGCACGTGTACAGGCAGTGCTTAGAAGAAGTATGTCAGGGCAGGAGGAAAATACCATAAGCTATGGCGGAATCAGCATGGATATTTCAGCACACAAAGTTATGGTGGATGATAGTGAGGTTGAGCTCAGCTACAAGGAGTTTGAACTGTTAAATTATTTTCTAGTAAATCAGGGAGTCGCACTTTCCCGTGAAAAGATACTGAACAATGTATGGAATTATGATTATTTTGGAGATGCAAGAACAATAGATACGCATGTTAAGAAGCTTAGGAGTAAGCTTGGTAGCAAGGGTGATTACATTAAAACCATCTGGGGAATGGGATATAAGTTTGAGGTTTAAGCATGAGGAGCTCGTTGAGAACAAAAATTACATTTATGGTTGTCATATTCTCAGCTGTTATTGTGGTCACATCATGGATTCTCAGTAATTATTTCATAGAAGATATATTTATTTATAATGTAAAGAGAAATTTAAAGTCAACCTACGAATCCTGTAATGCTTTTTTTAATGATAACAGTGATGAAGACGGCACAGTGAATTCAGATTTATATGGACGTATTTATAATCCGTCAGATTGTATTGTTCTTATACTTGATAGGGAAAATGCAAACATATATACTTCCATAAACGATGAGAGTAAAATGATGGACAGCCTGTACAGTCTGTTGCAGACGACCGATAAGTCGGGTGTGATATCGAGGAGTGTATATGCAGATTACGTTATAATAAAAAATCATGATGAAACCATAAATGCTGACTATTATGATTTGATAGGATATCTTGATAATGGATTTGATATTATCGTTAGGAGCCCGGTATCAAGAATTGATTCTGTAGTGGTTGTTGTAAAGGATGTTTTTACAAGAATTGCTGTAGGACTGCTTGTTTTTGGGTCTGTTTTTATTCTGGCATTCAGCAATATTTTTGTTGCCCCGATTAAAAATTTATGTAACGTAGCAAAGCGTATGACACATCTGGATTTTGATGTCAAAGTGCCGGTGGCTACAAAGGATGAGATTGGTGAGCTTGGAACATGTATGAATGAGATGTCAAATAAGCTTGAGATGACAATATCTGAGTTGAAAACGGCAAATGCAAAGCTGCAGC
The DNA here is from genome assembly GCA_947173945.1 of uncultured Lachnospiraceae bacterium. Taxonomy (GTDB): domain Bacteria; phylum Bacillota; class Clostridia; order Lachnospirales; family Lachnospiraceae; genus Coprococcus_C. The sequence goes on along the minus strand of CAMWGV010000005.1, from coordinate 37,598 downwards.
GTGATATAGAACAAAAGGAACAGATTGATGACATGAGAAAGGATTTTTTATCCCATGTTTCCCATGAGCTTAAAACACCGATTGCCCTTATTCAGGGATATGCAGAGGGACTTAAAGATAACCTTATGGATGATGATGAGAGCAGGGAGTTTTATACAGATGTCATCATTGACGAGGCAAAAAAAATGAATACCCTTGTAATGAAGCTCCTTAACTTGAATGAGTTGGAGTTTGGAACAGTTCCTTTAAATATTGAACGGTTTGAGCTTGTTGAATTTATAAAAAATATTATTTCTGCATCTAAAATTCTTGTTGAAAATAAAGATGTAAATGTGGTGTTTGATGAGGAAGGACCTGTTTATGTCTGGGCGGATGAATATATGATTGAGGAGGTAGTTACCAACTATTTTGTAAATGCAATCAATCATGTGACTCCTGACGGAGAGGTGAAAATATTCTTTGAAAAGATGGAAACAGATGTCAGGGTGTGTGTATATAATCGTGGTGAGCAGATACCTGAGGCTGATATTGATAAGCTTTTTGAAAAATTTTACAAGGTTGACAAGGCAAGAACAAGAGAATATGGCGGCAGTGGAATAGGCTTATCCATAGTGGAGGCAACTATGAAAGCACATGGAAAAAAATATGGTGTACGGAATGTTTCTGACGGAGTTGTATTTTATTTTGATTTAGATGCGAATATGCCTTGCTGATAGACAAAAAAAGTGGTAAAATCATATGTGATTTATGTTTGAAAGCGTGGAGGATGCAAATGAAAAGATATCTGGTTCTGTGTTGCATACTAATTTTGGCACTCTTTGCCGTTGGCTGTGAAAAAACCATAGATTTAACGGATGAAGAAAGTAAGCTGATAGCGGAGTATGCAGGTCAATTATTACTTAAATATGATAGGAATACTAAGTTTAAATATGACGAGTCGCAGAGTACATTACCTTCTTTGGATGTGACTGTAAGAGATGACGAAGCTGCTACAGGTACAGATGCAGAAAATAATGTGACTACTGAAAAGCAGCCGACAACTGAGGCGGAAAATGACAATCCAAATCAGGATGTTGTTATACAGGTCGGTGAAGAACAAAATGTGAGCGGAGTTGTTGCCGACGAGAATTCTTCCTTTGATATTGCTTCATTTTTAGGGGAAGACAAAATTGCGATTGGTTATCAGTATTACATGTTACTTGATTCATATCCGTCATACGGTCAGGATGGGGTATCTATTGAGATTGAAGCACCAAAGGGCTACAAGCTACTTGTACTCAAATTCAGTGTTGAAAATAAAACAAACGAAAATCAGGATATAGACCTTTATTCAAAAGATGTGAGGTATAACATTATCGTAAATGATGCGAAGAGTGCAAAGCAGATGCTTACTCTCCTTATGGATGACATGTATACATATCAGAAGAGTATAGGTGGAAGTGTAAGGGAAGAGGTAGTTCTTTTATATCAGATATCTGATGAGGTAGTTGAAGATATAACGGATCTCAAGCTTAAGATATCTTATAATGGAAATGAAAAAGTAATGCAGTTGCAATAACAAGGAGGGTGGATGATGGATACTAATATTTTATTGGAAAGTGGAACTAATGAGCTGGAAATACTGGAATTTGTTATTAACGGAAATCACTATGGGATTAACGTAGAGAAGGTTAGGGAAATTCTTCCGTTTCAGGAGATAACACCAGTACCAAATTCACATCCTTGTATTGAAGGAATATTTATGCCTCGTGGAACTATTATAACTGTTATTGATTTGATACAGGCAATTGGATTTTCCGGTGGACATGATAAAAATAATTTTTTGATAATTACAAACTTCAATAATCTGAATATTGCATTTGATGTTCAAGCTGTTCTTGGAATACAAAGAATTTCATGGTCTGAGGTAGTGAAACCGGATCAGACGGTAAGTGGACCGGGGGTAGGAGTTGCAACCGGTATTATCAAGAATAAGGATAACCTTGTTATTATACTTGATTTTGAACGCATTGTTGAGGAGATATGTCCTGAGACAAGCCTTAAGATTTCGGAGATTACAGGTCTTGAAACGAGAGAAAGAAATAATATACCTGTTCTTGTTGTAGAGGATTCACATATGCTGTGCAAGCTTATTGAAGATTCACTTCATACGGCAGGATACAGCAAGCTTACGGTTAAGAATAATGGTCAGGAGGCTTGGGATTATCTTTGTCAATTGAAAAGAAATAATGGTGTTGAATATGGAGCTAAGTGTATTATAACCGATATAGAAATGCCACAGATGGATGGACACAGGCTTATAAGGCTCATACGGGATACAGAGGGACTTAAGCACATTCCAATTATAGTATTTTCTTCACTTATAAATGATGACATGAAGCGAAAAGGGGAGTCTTTGGGTGCAAATGCACAGATTAGTAAGCCGGAAATAGGACAGCTTGTAAGTATACTTGATAATCTTGTTGCAAGCCAGATATACGGATAGAATTTTAAACAAAAATTTCTTTATGTGGGGGTGTCATTTATTTGACAGCCCCATATAGATTTTATTTGAGAGGTGAAATGATTATGAAACTTAATGATTTTAATATGACAAAGGAGGAGCTTGAGAACCTCTATAACACTTATTTTTATGAGACCTTTAAACGGTTTGACTTTGTTGCAGAAAATGGTGAAGCATCATATGTGATAGACGAAAATGGTAATAAATATTTGGATTTTATGGCGGGAATTGCGGTAAATAGTACAGGTCACTGCAACAAAAATGTTGTTGATGCCATAAAAGCACAGTGTGAAACTATGATTCATGCATCAAACTATTTTTATACAATACCTCAGGCAAAGCTTGCCGAGCTTATATGTAAGTCAATCGGCATGGAAAAGATTTATTTTCAGAATTCGGGAGCTGAGGCAAACGAAGTAATGATTAAGCTTGCAAGAAAGTATGGAAAAGAAAATTACGGACCTGATAGATACAATATTGTAACAGCTTATAACAGCTTCCATGGAAGAACTCTGGCAACACTTGCTGCAACAGGACAGCCTGATTCGGCTATTCAAAAAAACTATGACCCATTTATTCCGGGATTTACATATGCGGAATTTAATAATATTGAGGCATTTCATGCAGCATGTACAGAAAACACAATTGCAATTCTTGTAGAGCTTGTTCAGGGTGAGGGCGGGGTTATTCCTGCAACAAAAGAATTTATTCAGGGATTAAGAAAACTTTGTGATGAGAGAGATATGCTGTTGCTTATCGATGAAGTTCAGACGGGTTGGGGCCGTACCGGTGAGTTGATGGCATTTATGGATTATGGCATTAAGCCAGACTGTGTCAGTATGGCAAAGGCAATGGGAGGCGGTATGCCGATAGGAGCCATGTGTACAAGCAGCAAACTGGCACTTACATTTGGACCAGGAGCGCATGGAAGCACATATGCAGGAAATCCTGTATGCTGTGCTGCGTCATATGCACAGATTAATGAGATATTAAATAATAATCTTCCTGAAAATGCAAAAGTCATGGGAAAAGTTTTTATGGATATGCTTAGAAAGCTTCCTTGTATAGGTGAGGTGCGTGGCAAAGGACTTATGGTTGGCGTTGAATTTGAAAAGGATATAGCAACTCCTGTCAAATATGAATGTGCCAAGGAAGGACTGCTCATTACAGCGGTAAGACCGAATGTGATTCGCCTTGTACCGCCACTCAATGTAACAGAGGAAGAATGCAAAGAGGCTTATGAAATATTGGATAAGGTCGTAAAGAGACTTATGTGATTAATTTTTATAAAATGGATATAATATAGGTGACAATGAAGCCTTCAGATATCTATGTAATGATAGTTACAAGGACAATATTGGGAAACTGTCAATAGAAAAGGAGCATATTATGAAAAGAGCAAATGCATGGACAACATATAACAAAAAGCAGTTGAATGAGCTGGAAAAGGTTTGCAAGGGATATATGGGTTTTCTCGACAATGGAAAAACGGAGAGAGAATGTGTAAAAATTATAGAAGACCTGGCAAAGGAACATGGATATGTTGATCTTAAGGACGTAATTAAGGATAAGAAAAAGCTTAAGGCGGGAGATAAGGTTTATGCTGTCTGCATGAATAAGACAGTGGCAATGTTCAATATAGGTAAGAAGAAGCTTGAAAATGGGCTTAACATTTTAGGAGCACATATTGATTCACCGCGTATGGATGTAAAACAAAATCCTCTTTATGAGAACGGAGATTTTGCCTATTTTGATACCCATTATTATGGAGGGATAAAAAAATACCAGTGGGTTACACTTCCACTTGCCATTCATGGAGTAGTGGTAAAAAAGGATGGTAATACATTGGATATATCTATAGGAGAGGATAAGAATGATCCTGTATTCTGCGTAACCGATTTGCTTATTCATCTGGCAGGTGAGCAGCTTGAGAAAAAGGCAAATAAGGTTATTGAGGGAGAAAAGCTTGATGTACTGGTAGGAAGTATTCCGCTTAAGAATAAGGATAAAGATGCGGTAAAAGAAAACATACTTGTGCTGCTTAAGGAAAAATATGATATAGAGGAAGAGGATTTTATATCCGCAGAGCTTGAAATTGTACCTGCCGGAAGAGCAAGGGAAGCAGGCTTGGATAAAAGTATGATTATGGCATACGGTCAGGATGACAGAGTGTGTGCATATACATCACTTCTTGCAATGCTCGAGGTTGATAGTGTAGATAAAACCACATGCTGCCTCCTTACAGATAAGGAGGAAATTGGAAGTGTGGGAGCAACAGGCATGCAATCGAAATTTTTTGAAAATACAGTTGCAGAGATTATGAATGCAATGGGAGCATATAGTGATATTTCTCTTAGAAGATGTCTTGCTTCTTCCTGTATGCTGTCTTCCGATGTAAATGCGGCATATGACCCTTTGTTTGCCGATGCATTTGAAAAAAATAATGCCTCGTATTTTGGCAGGGGAATGGTATTTAGTAAATTTACAGGTTCAAGGGGAAAATCAGGTTCAAATGATGCAAATGCGGAATATATTGCAAAAATAAGAAAAATAATGGATGACAATGCTATATGCTATCAGACTGCTGAGCTTGGTAAGGTAGATGTAGGCGGTGGCGGAACGATTGCATATATACTTTCACTTTACGGAATGGAGGTTATAGATTGTGGTGTGGCAGTTCTTAATATGCATGCACCTTGGGAAATAACCTCAAAGGCTGACGTTTATGAAACCCTCAAAGGATATAAGGTATTTTTGAGGGAAGCATGAGGAATTCACCTATGAATTTTCAAAAATACAAAAATAGAATAATATCGTCAATAATGGCACTCCTTCTGGTGTGCCTTTTTGTAGTGTCAGACGAGTCTGTAATTGCAAGGGATTCGTTTATATCCAGGTATGTACAGGTTGTCTACAATACTAAAAATGGAATAGGAAGCAACGAGGTAAATTGCCTGTATCAGTCTACTTCCGGATATATCTGGGTTGGTACGGATGGGGGACTGTACCGTTCAAGCGGTTCAGGTTTTTCGCCGGTTAACCTGTGGGATACAGACAGAACGGATGTGTACTCCATAAATTGCATTGTGCAGGATAAAAAAGGCAGAATGTGGATAGGAACGGACAATTACGGATTATTTTACATAGAACGGGGAGAAACCTATCATCTTCAGGATGAATATTATAACGGAATAAAAACGATACTCGACATATGTGAAACCAACGATGGAAATATATATGTTGCAACAGATAATGGGCTGTATGTGTGTATACCTAGTGAGGAAAGTGCAGACGGTATGGTTATGGAACCATATATGAACAGTACAATTGCCACATACAAATTTAATGAAATAGAAGCATTTGGCGACTCAATATGGGGAATTTACGGTTCTAATAAAATATACATTATGGGAAATGCAGATGTGGAGGATATAATAGATACATCAGAGATTGTTCGTGATGAGCTCAGATGTTTAAGCCTGATTGATGGTTCCATGTATGTTGGAACGTCAGGCAGCAATGTACTTGTATGTAAAGATTCAAAGAGAATATCTACTCTGAATGCAACAATTGAGGGAATAAATGAGCTGATGCTTGATAATGAGGGCAGGGTATGGGCATGCTCTGATATCGGAATTGGTTTTTTTGACAGAAGAAAGACATTTAATCAAATAAATGATTGTCAGGTAGATAATTATTTATCAGATATTATCCAGGATTACGAGGGTAATTTCTGGATTGCATCTACACGTATGGGAGTTCTTACCTTAAATAAGAGTAAGTTTACTGATTTTAATATCAATACAGGTATGCAGGAGACAATGGTTAACTGTGTCTATTTAAAGGGGCAGAATAAATTTATTGGAACAGAAGACGGATTGGTAATATACAATCGAAAAAACGAGCCTGTTTTAAATGACCTGACAAAGATGTTAGAGGGTGTCAGCATAAGACATATTATGGCTGACAGTGCTGGAAATATGTGGATAAGTACCCATAGAAAATATGGTGTTGTCAGAATGACAAAAAAAGGAGAGATAACCAGTATTACAAGAACAGAGGGGCTCCCAAGCTATGGTGTAAATACTACATTGGAGCTTTCAGATGGCAGAATTGCTGTTGCAACGGAGGAAGGCGTTGCAATCATTGAAAAGAACGGAGAAATAAATAGTGTTTATAATGCCCAAAATGGAATGGAATACGAAAATGTATTGTGTATGTATCAGAACAGTGAGGGAAACCTGCTTTGTGGAACAGATGGGGGAGGATTATATCAAATTTTCTTAAAGAGCGGAGCTGTTGAAAATTATAATACGGAAAGTGGTCTTAATTCTAATGTTGTAACATCGATGGCTGAGGGTGACGATGGACTGTGGATAGGCACGGACAATGGTTTGTGTTTTTATAATGATGCATTTAGAACTGTCAGCAACATAGATTATTCAAACAACATATATGAGATTATTGTTAATGAAACATCCGTATGGATCATTGGCTCGAAGGGGGTGCTCTGGACAACCGGGGAAGAGCTTCTCAGCAGTCAGGGAATGATTCACAGGGCTTTTGATAAAAGTGACGGTCTTACAAAGGATATTAACACAATTTGTAATTCGGCAATGGATAGTGAGGGTGTGCTTTACATATGCTGTAATACGGGAGTGTGTACTCTGGATACAAAAAATATTCCATATAATACAGTCGCTCCGAAAATTAAGGTTACAGCTATAGATGTTGATGGGGTTGTGTATGAATTAGATGATCTTGCGGACGGTCTTAATGTAAACAAGGACGTGTCGAGAATAACGATACATTTTGCTGTATTTTCATTTACAAACAGAGAAAATATCTCTGTAGAATATTCTCTTGAAGGCTTCGATGAGACACCTATCGTTATTGACGGAAACAGCAGTATGGAGGCTGTATACACAAATTTGGACGGTGGAGACTACCGTTTTAAATTAAAGGCGTACAACGGTGATGGAAAGTCATGTGATGAGGAATTGTCCTTCCGGATTGAGAAAGAGAAAAAGTTTATTGAGAGGCCTATGGCACGAACATTTTTAGTGTTCCTTATGCTTTGTGGTGTTGTTATAATAATATATGCAAGCTTACGTGTAAGAAAGATACTTTTATATAACAATAAGGAAATAGAAAAGCTCTCGAAACAGCATGAGGAAGCAGTTAAATCAAGTAGTGCAAAAAATGATTATCTTGCAAATATGAGCAATGAAATAAAAACACCTATCAATGCTATTATGGCTAAGGCCGATGAACTGCTTCAGATGACGGATACAAATGAACAGTATAGAGATAATGTTGTCAGCATCTATGAAACAAGCAATAGTATACTTGAAAAGGTTGATGATATCATACTTCTCGCAAGACTTGAGGCAGGAAAAGCTGATGTGGTAAATGATAAATATTCAGTTACTACGATGATGTATGAGCTTTCAGAGCTTACAATGAGACTTATAGGTGACAAGACTGTCAAATTTTTTGTTGAGATTGGTGATAATATAGCCGATATGGTTGTGGGCGACGGAGATAAAATTAAAGACATTCTGTTCAGGCTTCTGGATAATGCTGTCAGGTATACGAAGGAAGGCTCTATTACCATATCTGTTGATTGTTATGAGTATGCGGATAAGGCAAATAAAAATACTGTTAATTTTGTTTATACAGTATCAGACACAGGAATCGGTATACAGCAAGACAAGCTTGAAAGTGTATTTGAGGTTACACAGATAGCTGACAACATCAAAAACAATAGTGGACTTGGACTTGCCATTGCAAAGGGCTATGCTGACGTGCTTAATGCAGAGCTTGAGGTAGAGAGCACCTATGGGGCAGGTTCCGCATTTACGTTATCTGTAAACCAGACGATTGCAGATACAAAAAGTACTGCGTTAAATGCATCAAAGGTTGAGGAGACCGTCACAAAGGACGTTGCATCAAAGCTTTGGCTCCCCGATGTAACGGCGCTTCTTGTAGATGATGATGAGGTAAGCCGTGATGTAGCTGTTAATGTTCTCGGACAATTTGAGGTGAAGGTTGATATTGCAACCTCAGGCATCAGTGCCATAGATATGGTGTTGACTAACAACTATGACGTTGTATTTATGGATTTATCCATGCCTATTATGAGTGGTATGGATGCTATGAAGGAAATAAGGGAGCTTGACGGTGATACCTATAGTTTTATGCCGATTGTTTCCATGGATGCAAATGCCATTGCAGATAATAAGCAGACACTTCTTGAGGCAGGCTTTACGGATACTCTTATTAAGCCGCTGGATATAAGAAGAGTTGCCGCCATACTGAAGGATTGTCTTCCGGAAGATAAGATAAAAGAGAAGGAAAATGATATCAGTAATTATATTGAGGGATCAATGTACAGAGATGGACTTATCAGACTTGAACCATACATTGACGTGGAAAATGCAATAAATAAAATTGGCGGAAGTATAGATGTATTTAACAAGCTTATTACAGCATATTACAACCAGAATTATAATGCAGTGGAAGAATTGTATGATAAATTTGGAAATGATATGAGGGGATTTAAGGCAAAAATTCATACAATAAAGACGACAAGCATAAACATAGGGGCATTTAAGTGTTCAAAGGATGCCACAAAGCTTGAGGCGGCGATAAATATTGGCAAAAAAGACTATGTCAAGGACAACTTAGAGGATTTTGCAGATAATCTTGCCATGCTTATAGAGGTTATTCATGAATACATTAAATATATTGAGGCTGCTTCAGAGGTGGAAACTGAGGAGGAGCAGGTTGATACGGAAGATAAAACCATAATAGCCAATGGACTTGATATGGAGTTACTTGAGGAGATGCAGAAAAATGTAAAGTCTGGAAAATTTGAGTTGTTACATGAATGTATAAATGAGCTTGAAAAAATCGAGCTTGACGGTGACGATAGAGGATTTGTTACGGCTCTTGATGAGGTTGTAGCAGAAAAAAATGTCGAAGCAATCAATGATTTGATTACAACATATATAAGTCTTAAGCTTTAGTAAAGGTATTTATGAATTAAAAGAGAATAAGTGCATAATATACTCCTTATCCAAGAAATTAGATAAGGAGTATTTTTATGGATAGACGGATAAGAACAGACCTTGCGTTGGAGCTTAAGGAAGATATTGATGACGAGTGCAAAATAGATGGTGTAAGTGTAAAAAATTATTCGGAGTATGGAATAAATATAAATAAAATTGAAGTCAAAAACAGTACAGGGGCAAAAATTCTTGGTAAGCCTGTGGGAACATATATTACATTGGAAAATAAGGCACTGATGGAATGTGATGAGGGGATACATGAGCCTTTTGTTATGGCACTTCATGAGAGTCTTAAATCAATGGTAGGAGATGCAGAAAATATGCTTGTTGTGGGCATAGGAAACAGGGATGTTACTCCGGATGCACTGGGTCCTTATGTCGTCGATAATATATTTATAACAAGGCATCTTGTAAGTGAGGGAATCGTAAAAAATGCAAGAAAGCTGTCTGCCATATGTCCCGGTGTCATGGCACAGACCGGTATAGAAACATCTGTAATATTAAAAAGTCTGTGCAGAGAAATAAAACCGGATATAATTATAGCAATAGATGCACTTGCAGCAAGAGAACCATCGAGACTGAATACTACGATACAAATATGTGATACAGGAATTAGTCCTGGTTCAGGAGTAGGAAATAGAAGATTAAGCCTGAACGAAGAAACATTGGGTGTAAAGGTTATCGCTGTGGGAGTGCCTACAGTAATATCGGTAACATCAATCATAAGCGAGGCAATGGAGGCAATGGTAAATGAGCTTTCAAACCATGATAAGCATCATTATGCGATGAATTTTACGGAAAAGGAAAAATATGAGCTTGTAAGCAGACTGTCATCACCTGAGCTGGCAGCAATGTTTGTGACACCGAAAAATATTGATGAGGCAGTAAAACGTATAAGCTACACTATTTCAGAGGCAATAAATGAATTCCTAGAATTATAAAAAAAGATAAAGCATATATTTAAATATGGGAAAATCACATTCAGGTATAATTATTATTTTCATACTGCTGGCTCTGGCAACATACATGATTCTTTGTAGGTATGACATATCGAAAATAGTGCTTATGGACTGTAAGGACGAGATTTTGGTTAATGTAAATAACGTTAAGGGTACGGAAAGGTGGTTTATGACAGAGTTTTTGCCTATACTGGCTATAGACTATGACCCTCAGGATAATGACAGTCTGGCAACAATAAGCATAAATCAGGGGAATCAGACAGCTTCAGATACAGATAGTGATAAAAATGGGAAAGAAAATAATAATAAAAAAGATAATACGGAGGATAAGGAGCAAAAGGATAATGAAAAAATAGATATTGCAGGGGAAGATGCCACCGAGGCTGTTGCTATATCGGATAACCCGGGTATTGAATACAGTATGAACCAGCTTATGGATTATGATTTTTTGATTAGCAACTGTTATACGGTGGATAGTTCTACAAGTGTTAATCCAGAGGAGATTAATGCAGAAAATCTGCTTTCCAAGGACATGAGTATTGATATTTCATCAGATGAGTATAAGGTGCTCATTTATCATACACATGGCAGCGAAACCTTCGCTGATAGCAGACCTGATGTGAAGGAGGATACTGTAATAGGGGTAGGTGATGAGCTTACCAGGATACTTGAGGAGGATTATGGAATAAAAACATATCATGACAGGAATGTATATGATATGGTGGATGGTGAGCTTAACAGAAGCTATGCATATGACCTTTCCGGTGCGGCAGCAAGAGATATACTTGAGGAATATCCTTCCATTGAGGTAGTTCTTGATGTTCACAGAGATGGTGTCAGGGAAGATTTGCGTCTGGTGAGAGTCATTAACGGAAGACCGACAGCACAGATTATGTTCCTTAATGGTGTAAGCCGACTGAATGTAAATGGCGATGTGGAATCTATGTACAACCCGAATAAAATTGATAATCTGGGCTTTAGCCTTCAGCTTCATCTGTCCGGTAAAAAAATGTATGGTGATTTAATGCGCAGAATATACATAAGCGGATATAGATATAATCTGGATATTCTTCCACGTGCGTCTTTAATTGAGATTGGCGCACAGACAAATACGGTAGAGGAGGCAAAAAATGCAATGATACCTTTAGCGGCAATTTTAAATGATGTACTGAGTGGTGACAGCAGAAGGCATTAACTGGGATTTTAATAGTTGTAATAGTCTCGTTATATATGATATACTTTAACGGAGTTTGTAAAACTTATATTTTATGTAGCGAGGATAAAATAATGTCTCATTTAGACCAAAAGAAAATAAGGAATTTTTGCATTATTGCTCATATAGATCATGGTAAATCTACATTGGCGGACAGAATTATACAAAAGACAGGCTTGTTGACAGACAGAGAAATGCAGGACCAGATTCTTGACAATATGGATTTGGAACGAGAACGTGGAATTACAATCAAAGCACAATCAGTGCGTATTGTATATAAGGCAGAAGATGGCGAGGAGTACATTTTCAATCTCATAGATACTCCCGGACATGTAGATTTTAATTATGAGGTATCAAGGAGCTTGGCTGCCTGTGAGGGTGCAATACTGGTAGTGGATGCTGCACAGGGAATTGAGGCACAGACTCTTGCAAATGTGTATCTTGCTGTTGACCATAACCTTGATGTAATGCCAGTTATTAACAAGATTGACCTGCCTTCGGCAGAGCCAGAACGGGTTATAAATGAAATTGAGGATGTCATTGGCATAGAGGCACAGGATGCACCTTTGATTTCGGCAAAAAATGGTGTGAATATTGAACAGGTCCTTGAACAGATAGTAGCAAAAATACCTGCTCCGTCAGGGGATGTGGAGAGTCCGCTTAAGGCACTGATATTTGACAGCCTTTATGATGCATATAAAGGTGTAATTATATTCTGTCGTATTTTCGATGGTGTTGTTGCAAAGGGAACCAAAATACGAATGATGGCTACAAAGGCTGAAGCGGAGGTCGTTCAGGTTGGTATTTTTGGTGCGGGACAGTTTATCCCTTGTGATGAGCTGAGCGCAGGAATGGTTGGTTATATAACTGCCAGCCTCAAAAACGTAAAAGATACGACGGTGGGTGATACGGTTACGGATGCTGACAATCCATGTGACGAGGCACTTCCGGGATATAAAAAGGTTAATCCTATGGTGTTCTGTGGTCTTTATCCGGCTGATGGTGCCAAATATCCGGATTTAAGGGATGCACTGGAAAAGCTTCAGCTAAATGATGCTTCTTTAAGCTATGAGCCGGAAACTTCAATAGCGCTTGGTTTTGGGTTCCGGTGTGGATTTTTAGGTTTGCTTCATCTTGAAATTATTCAGGAAAGACTGGAACGGGAATATAATCTGGACCTTGTAACAACAGCTCCGGGAGTTGTGTACAAGGTGCATAAAACGGATGGAGAGGTTATTGAGCTTACGAATCCGTCAAATTTACCGGATCCGTCAACGATTGACTATATGGAGGAGCCTTTTGTTGCTGCCGAGATTATGGTTACAACAGAATACGTGGGAGCCATCATGCAGCTTTGTCAGGAGAGACGTGGTGTTTATAAAAGCATGGAGTACATGGAAACAACAAGAGCTCTTCTTAAATATGACTTACCTTTAAATGAAATTATATATGATTTTTTTGATGCGCTTAAGTCCCGTTCAAGGGGATATGCTTCTTTTGACTATGAGCTTAAAGGCTATGTCAAATCGGATTTGGTTAAGTTGGACATCCTTATTAACAAGGAGGAGGTGGACGCACTTTCCTTTATCATCCACAAGGATACTGCTTATGAGAGAGGCAGAAAGATGTGTGAGAAGCTTAAGACGGAAATTCCGCGACATTTGTTTGAGATACCTATACAGGCCGCAATTGGCAGTAAGGTTATAGCAAGGGAAACGGTAAAAGCGGTCAGAAAGGATGTGCTTGCAAAGTGCTATGGCGGTGACATAACCCGTAAGAGAAAGCTTCTTGAAAAGCAGAAAGAGGGAAAGAAGCGTATGCGTCAGATTGGTAATGTTGAAATACCACAGAAGGCGTTTATGAGCGTACTTAAATTGGATGAGGAGTAATGATGCCCTATGAAGAAATATGTAAGTTTGTATGTGCATATTCCGTTTTGTGCAGTGAAATGTAAATATTGTGATTTTCTTTCGTTCGATGGCGAAAGCTATGGAACAATGTTGCGATATGTGGATAGCCTGTGTCAGGAAATAAAGCTGTACAAGCCGGTCGCTGACGAATATATAGTGAGGTCTATTTTTATTGGTGGGGGTACACCATCTCTTTTAGATGAGTCACTTATTGTAAATATAATGGCATTTATAAAGAGGACATTTACACTGGAACGTGATGCAGAAGTTACAATTGAGGCAAATCCGGGAACCTTAAGACATCAAAAGCTTAATGGCTATAAGACGGCAGGGGTAAACCGAATCAGTATTGGACTTCAGTCAGCAGATGACAACATGTTAAAGCGATTGGGAAGGCTTCACAATTATGACCAGTTTGTGGCAAGCTTCAAGGCAGCAAGAAGAGCTGGCTTTAATAACATAAATGTAGATGTTATGTCCGGACTTCCGGGACAGTCCATACATTCCTATGTAGATACATTGACAAAGGTTATAAATTATAAACCGGAGCATATATCTGCCTACTCACTGTCGATAGAGGCAGGAACACCATTTGCGGATGATCCTGATATATTGGAATCACTTCCACCGGATATGATAGAGAGAAGAATGTATGAGATAACAAAGAAGCTCCTTGCTGCAAATGGATATGACAGATATGAAATATCGAATTATTCCAAAGCAGGATATGAATGCAAACATAATATGGTATATTGGACAGGCGGAGAGTATATTGGACTTGGTCTGGGAGCATCCTCTTACTTTCAGGGAAAGCGCTTTAACAATATGCGTGATATATTTAAATATATCCAGCTTATGGAGGAGACATCAGATAAGTTTGTTGAGACAGATAATCTTGAGACACTTTATAATGATACAACAAGGAAGCTCAGGGAGAATATAACACCTATGTATATAGATTCACGTATGGAGGAATTTATGTTTTTAGGGCTCCGGATGATGTGTGGTATAAGTAGGGAGGACTTTCAGGAGCGGTTTAACAAGGATGTATACGAGGTGTATGCACCTGTTATTAACAAATATGTGGATCAGGGATATATGGCAACAGTTGGAGACCGGATAGTACTGACGGATATGGGAATCGATGTTAGTAATGTTATACTTGCCGACTTTTTGCTAAAATAAGAGGGGAAAACCCCTCTTATTTTTATCTGCAACTGTCAAGATGTTTAATTACACCATCTAATTCTTTGATTGTAACCTTGATTGATTTGTTTATCTCAGCGGAATTAGAAGAAAGCTTTCCAACCTCGTTGGCTACTACGTTGAAGCCTTTTCCGTATTCACCGGCTCTTGCGGCCTCTATGGAAGCATTGAGGGACAGGATTCGCTGCTTGTTTTCAATTTTATCCAAATCTGCGGATTTTCTGCTTATTTCATTTATGAGTTCAACAGCAGAAGAAATATCTGAATCCATATTTTCAACAAGATTGCTTGTCTTTGACTTCTGATATTCAAGATTAACAATCATGTTTATAAGGTTACCCAAAAGCTGTGCAGCAGCACGTATGCTTTTTTCAGTTTTTACAGGAACCTTTGAGAGAGCACGTATGTATTCATCAGGGTTTATTTTAAGTTCAACGGCAAGCTTCCGGAATTTGCTTTCGTCAGGCTCATTTGGAAGAACCTGTCCTCCGATTATTTTTCCTAAAATTTCACCTTCAACTACGATATCAATTGAAAAATCCATAAGTCCCGCATGGCAGTAGTATGTACCGGTACATGTGTTATCACAGTGAACACAGCGGCGGCAGCCTTCCTCAGAACCACGGGTGTATTTCATGCAAAAGTCGGTAAATCCGATTTCTCCTGATATATAATTACCATCCTTATCTACAGCAATGGTTGCAAGTCCGGTGGCATCTGACCAATCCTTAAGGATGCCATCAAGTCTGCTGACATCAAAAAAATCCTGTATACGCATAATGAATAATAACCCTCCATGACAATATATGTCAATATTCTACACCTGATTTAAAAATATGTCTAGTTTTTTGTGAAAATTGATGGTTCAAATATGAAAAAAATAAGGAAAAACGGGCAACATATATAGTGAATATTTTTTGAAAGGAAAACATGTGCATAATTTACATTTTTTAGAAAAAATCTATTTAACAATTGGTAATTTTATGGTATAATTTGGAACAGTGTGGTGGAGTCCGCCAGACTCTAAACTACAAATAATACAAAAAATACTTAGGAGGTATAACTAAATGGCAAATAAGTGGGTATACACTTTCAAGGAAGGTAACATGTCCATGCGTAATCTTCTTGGTGGTAAGGGTGCAAACCTTGCTGAGATGACAGAGATTGGTCTTCCGGTACCACAGGGATTTACAATTACAACAGAGGCATGTACTCAGTATTACGAGGACGGTCGTAAGATCAATGACGAAATTATGGCACAGGCTATGGAAGGTGTAGCTTGGATGGAGGAAGTAAATGGCAAGAAGTTTGGTGACCTTGAAAATCCGCTTCTCGTTTCCGTTCGTTCAGGTGCTAGAGCATCTATGCCAGGTATGATGGATACAATCCTTAACCTTGGTTTAAATGATGATGTAGTAGACGCTATGATTAAGGGTAACCCGGATCCGGCATTTGCCCGTTTCGTATATGATTCCTACAGAAGATTTATCCAGATGTTCTCCGATGTAGTTATGGAGGTTGGTAAGAAGTATTTTGAGCAGCTTATCGACGAGATGAAGGAGAAGAAGGGTGTTAAGTTTGACGTTGAGCTTACTGCAGATGACCTTAAGGAGCTTGCAGGTCAGTTTAAGGCTGAGTACAAGAAGCAGTTAGGACAGGATTTCCCTTCAGACCCTGTAGAACAGTTGAAGCTTGCTATTGAGGCAGTATTTAAGTCTTGGGACAACCCAAGAGCAAACGTATATAGGAGAGATAATGATATTCCATATTCATGGGGTACTGCAGTAAACGTAATGCCTATGGTATTCGGTAACTTAAATGACCAGTCCGGTACAGGTGTTGCATTTACACGTGACCCTGCAACAGGTGAGAACAAGCTTATGGGAGAGTTCCTTATCAATGCACAGGGCGAGGACGTTGTTGCAGGTGTTCGTACACCTATGCCAATCGCTCAGATGGAGAAGGAATTCCCTGAGGCATATGCTGAGTTTATTAAGGTTTGTGATATACTTGAGAATCACTACCATGATATGCAGGATATGGAGTTTACTGTTGAGAACAAGAAGCTTTACATGCTTCAGTGTCGTAACGGTAAGAGAACAGCTCCGGCAGCTCTCAAGATTGCATGTGACCTTGTTGATGAGGGACACAAGACAGAGGCTGAGGCTGTTGCCATGATTGACCCACGTAACCTTGATACGCTTCTTCACCCACAGTTTGATGCAGCAGCTCTTAAGGCAGCTACACCACTTGGAAAGGGACTTGGTGCTTCTCCTGGAGCAGCATGTGGTAAGGTTGTATTTACTGCTGATGATGCAGTTGCATGGGCTGACAGAGGAGAGAAGGTTGTTCTTGTAAGACTTGAGACTTCACCTGAGGATATTACTGGTATGAAGGCTGCTCAGGGTATTCTTACTGTTCGTGGTGGTATGACAAGCCATGCTGCCGTTGTTGCCCGTGGTATGGGTACTTGCTGTGTATCCGGTTGTGGTGACATCAACATGGATGAGGAAAACAAGAAGTTTACACTTGCAGGACAGACATTTACAGAGGGCTCAGAGATTTCAATTGATGGTACAACAGGTAACATCTACGCAGGTCTTATCCCTACCGTTGATGCTCAGATTGCAGGTGAGTTTGGACGAGTTATGGCTTGGGCTGACAAGTTCAGAAAGCTTAAGGTTCGTACAAATGCAGATACTCCTGCTGATGCTAAGAAGGCAAGAGAGCTTGGTGCTGAGGGTATCGGTCTTTGCCGTACAGAGCATATGTTCTTTGAGGAGGACAGAATTGCAGCATTCAGAGAGATGATCTGTTCAGATACAGTTGAGGAGAGAGAAGCAGCACTTGAGAAGATTCTTCCATATCAGCAGGGAGACTTCAAGGCTCTTTATGAGGCTCTCGAAGGAAATCCTGTTACAATCAGATTCCTTGACCCACCTCTTCATGAGTTCGTTCCTACTGAGGAGGCTGACATTAAGAAACTTGCTGATGCACAGGGCAAGTCAGTAGAGTCAATTAAGGCAATTATTGCATCACTTCATGAGTTTAACCCTATGATGGGTCACAGAGGATGCCGTCTTGCAGTAACTTATCCTGAAATCGCTAAGATGCAGACTAAGGCTGTTATCCGTGCAGCTATAGAGGTTAAGAAGGCTCATCCTGATTGGAATGTTAAGCCTGAAATCATGATTCCGCTTGTATGTGAGATTAAGGAGCTTAAGTATGTTAAGAAGGTGGTTGTTGAAACTGCTGATGCAGAAATCGCAAATGCAGGTGTTTCACTTGAGTATGAGGTAGGTACTATGATAGAGATTCCTAGAGCTGCCCTTACTGCTGATGAAATAGCTACAGAAGCTGACTTCTTCTGCTTCGGTACAAACGACCTTACTCAGATGACATTCGGCTTCTCAAGAGATGATGCAGGTAAGTTCCTTGACGCTTACTATGACACTAAGATATTTGAGAATGACCCATTTGCTAAGCTTGACCAGACTGGTGTTGGTAAGCTTATGGAGATGTCTATCAAGCTTGGTAAGCCTGTTAATCCAAAGCTTCATGTTGGTATCTGTGGAGAGCACGGTGGAGATCCTTCATCCGTTGAGTTCTGCCACAAGATTGGACTTGATTATGTATCATGTTCACCATTCAGAGTACCAATCGCAAGACTTGCTGCTGCACAGGCTGCAATTGCTGATATGTAGGAGTTTGGTATTAAGCAAATTGAAACTTAAATAGTTTTATAAATTAAGGATAGTCTCTGTTACTGTTTAAGGCAGTAGCAGAGACATCTTTATTTTATCCGAATAATTAAGGGAGGAATCCGAGATGTATGAATTGGTGCAAGTTAGCGAAAGATGCTATTACATAAACTGTCCGGCAAAGATAGGAGTCTATGTTGCGAATAAGGATCAAGTTTATCTGATTGACAGTGGTAACGATAAGGATGCAGGAAGGAAGGTCAGACAGATATTGGATAAGAACGGCTGGCATCTAACGGCGATCCTTAACACTCATTCCAACGCAGACCATATCGGTGGGAACCGTTATTTACAGGGACAGACGGGATGTAAGATTTATTCAGGAGGTATTGAGGCTGCTTTTACAAAGTATCCGGTTTTGGAGCCGTCTTTTCTTTATGGCGGTTATCCTTGTAAGGACTTGCGGCATAAGTTCCTGATGGCGCAGGAAAGCAGTGTAATGGATTTTTCAGAGGAAGGATTCCCAAAGGAAATTGAAGTGATACCTCTTATGGGACATTTTTTTGACATGGTTGGATTCCGTATGCCGGATGGAGTGGTGTTTCTTGCGGACTGCATCAGTAGCAGGGAAACGCTGGAAAAGTACGCAGTATCTTTCATTTACGACGTGGGAGCCTATTTGGAAACGCTGGATATGGTGGAAAGGATGGAAGCTGCTATGTTCGTTCCCGCCCATGCGGAAGCATCTGCCGATATAAAGGAACTTGTTCGTTATAACAGGGATAAGGTACATGAAGTGGCAGAGCGGATTCTGTCTATTTGTGGGGAACCGCTGCATTTTGAGAAGATTCTGCAGGAAGTGTTCAAAGGTTACGGGCTTTCCATGAATTTTGAGCAGTATGTGCTGGTGGGTAGCACGGTGCGTTCTTATCTTGCATGGCTAAAAGACACAGGAAAGCTGGAAACTATATTTCAGGACAGTATGCTGCTTTGGCAGAGGATAAATTAATAGTTGACAAATGTCTACTATAGGGCTATATTATTAGTGTACAAATGTACACTAATTGAGGAGATTATATTTAAAAATGGAAAAGTTAAGTGACGCAGAATGGAAAATTCTTGATCTGCTATGGCAGAAGGGACCAATGACATTGATGGAGATAACATATGCCTTAGATAAGGAAACAGGATGGCAGAGAACCACGGTGGTATCCTTTTTAAAACGCATGGAGGCAAAGGGTGCAGTATATCATATTGAGGGAGAACGGGCAAAGATGTTCTACCCAAAGGTTGAGAAGTCGGAAACAAGACTGAAGGAAACGCAGACATTTTTGGATAAGGTGTATAAAGGAAATGTTGGGTTGATGCTGAGTAATATGATTCAGCAGGATGCACTTTCCGAAGAAGAAATAGAAGGACTTTTTTCTATTTTGAAAGGGGAATCATCAGGTGAGTGATTTTCTTTATTTGAATCTTTTGATACTGGTACTTTACATTGTAAAAAGGCTGCTATCAGGAAAAATCAGCCAAAGACTGCAATATGCGTTATGGTTGTTGATACCGGTATATTTATTTACCTGCATTATGAATGTGAATAGTCTGCCGGCTTTGGTTATGGCGAATAGTCCGAAGCTTGCACATAATTTAGTGAAGTTTGAATTAACGGCTGGCTATGCTGTAGATTGTGTTGTTGCAATGACAATTGAATTTCTCATTGTAAAAGGAATTAACATTGATGTAAGTATCTTTTACATATTTAAAGTATTAAGCTATGGTATACCAATTGTTTTGGCATGTGCCTTTTTGATATACAATGTTATATTTGCAGTTCGTTGTGTAAGTCGGAGACGTTTTTATAAACGGGATAAACAGACGGGAATGAAAATATATCTTTTAGATTATCCCCAGACTCCGTTTTTATTAGTGAAAAATATTTATGTGCATCCCGATATGACGCAGGATGAGGAATTGCTGAATCATGCAATCTGTCATGAGTATTCCCATTATAAGCAGGGGGATTTTGTCTGGACGATTTTAAGGTTTTTTCTTTTTAGTTATTACTGGTATGACCCCATTGTATGGCTTGCAGTAAACCGCATAAGACAGGATAGTGAACTTTCTTGTGATGAGCGGGTTATTTCTGTTCTTGGCGAGGGAAGCAGAGTATCATATGGTGTCAGTCTGATTACTTTGATGAAAATAGATGGTAAAAATATAAAACATAATGTTATGTCAACTATGAGAGGAAAGAAAAAACAGCTTAGGGAGCGTGTTGAAGCCATAGCAAAACCACAGAAACGCAGTATTATAACCATATGTATTATGATGGCATGCATTGTCGGTATAGCATGTTATGCGTGGATTGGTTCAGAAAAGAATTTAAATAAGCCTAAAACGGAGGCAGTATTTATTTGGGATGAAACAAAGGTTGACAGGGAAGAAATTGCAAAAGTGAGACTGTATCATTTTATAGAGGATATAACTTATCCGGTGGTTGACGATATTACGAAGGACGTTCTTGCCGGAAAAGCAGTTGTGCTTACCGAACCGGGGCGGTATATAGTTGCAGTAACTATGAAAAATAATACGTGGATTGAAATATTTGATTGTGGTATGGATGAAACCGCATACAGCAAAGGATTATTACCGTCAAATATAATAATAAACATTGGCGGAGATGATAAATGAAAAGGATTTTTTAGAAGCATGGGAGGTAATGATTATGAACATTAGTTTTAATGTAAGTAAACCAGGTTATACAGGAATTAACAATGGTAACAATCAGTATAAGGACGTAGAAAAGAAACAACTAGAAGCAGTCATTGCAGAAGAAGCTATGATGACACCGGAACAAAAAATGCTGTACGAGTTATTGGGTGGGCGAGAAGCACACATGAGGAACGTGATGAGCAACTTCAATTCAGACGGAGATTTTATTGGACCGGGAGGAGTTGTTGTTCCGGGAATGTACCATGGAGAAGATGGAACCGTAGACCGTTCAACATGGCAACAGTTGATAGATGTTTCAGATGAGTCACGGCAAAAGATGTTTGACAATGTGAAAAGGGAGTTCATTCAGGAGAATGGAATTTCCAATGGCGACACAACGAAAAGGTCGCAAGTATTCAGGGAATACCAATTAAGTGTAAAGAAGGAAGACCGTGCAAAAGGGACATGGACATTGCAGCAGTATGAGGGAAAATACCGTTCTGCGATGTATGCGGCGGTAAAGGCGGCCAATCCGAAATGGGAGCCGGGCCAGCCGTTTAATCCAAGCATACTGGACAGTGTTACAAGGGAATCTGTGGAAAGTCAGCTTGTCAAAAGCGGCAATACGCTTGTGAAAAGGTCATCTGTTTCGGGCAGTACATTGGATATACAGGTATAATCTTTACATCCTATTCCACAGAGGCACAGAAACCTTTGCTTCTGCGGACTGATAGTGGAAATTCGCAAATTCGCTCAAAGTGTCGAACTTGTTAAAAGCGGCAGACAAGGGAATGATTACTCCCTGTTTGTCGCTTTTTTATTGGATAAATTTTTATAAATCTGTATCAGTGCTAAAAAAGTATAACAAACATTAACAAATTTAGGAACAAACATTAACAATCATCGAAAATTGTCCGATATAATTACTAAATATAATAAAAGGGGATTAACAACATGGAAAAAGAAACTACGCCTAGTCAAAGTGAATGGTTAATTATGGAAGTATTCTGGGCATGCGATACATCTTTGACAGCAAAGGAAGTTATCAGGAAAGTGCAGGAGAAGTCAGATATGTCGCCTAGAATGGTGCGTGTTCTTCTGAACCGTTTATGGCAGAAAGGCGTTTTGAGCTATGTCGTAGATGAACATGATTCAAGAGTTTACCACTATTCTGTCCAGAAATCCAAAGAGGAATGTCAGAAAGAAAAAAGCCGGAAGTTTGTAGACAGCTATTTTGAGGGTAGTCAGAAAAATGCAATGGCGTCACTATTGCAGAGTGCAAAATTAACAGAAGAACAGCTTCGGGAATTACAAGAAATTTTGGAACAGTGCAAAGAAAAGGATAATGATAAAAAATGACGGTACAGGAATTTTGGGAAAGAGGAATAGGTGTCTTAAATATATGCACTGTCTATTACGTGGTGCAGCTTGTAAGATGTGTGCTGCTTTCTTTCGTGGTGTTTGCGTTCGTTTTCACGTTGCGGAAAACAGCACTGAAAAATAAAGTATTCCTGAAGGGTGCATTATGGAGCTTGTTCATTCCTGTATTGTTTGTTGGCAAGATGAAGTTTTTTTATGAAAACACAATAGGTGTAAAGCTTTTTTCGGGATTTACGGAACTGTGCATGAACTATATATGGCTCCGTTTGTTGTATTTATGCGGTGTGTTCGTATATGCCGCCCTGATGGTTTACAGAAGAAGAAAGCTGAACAAAATGATTGCAGGCATGGAAAAAAGAAAGGTGGAGGGTACTGTTATCTACGTTACAAAAATGCCCATCACACCGTCTACCGTAGGGGTTTTTAGACCAAAAATAATCATGCCGGAAGTCATACTGAAAGAATATGACAGAAAAGAGATTCAGACAATCCTGCTCCATGAAAAGACGCATATTCGGTTGGGGCATTTATTGTTTTATCTTTTATGGGATATATTACGGGTTTTATTATGGCTCAATCCGCTGCTTATCGTAGGCACAAAGTATTTTCGGGAGGATATGGAGGAAATCTGCGACTTCGTGACAATTAAGCGAAGTGAGGGAAAAGCATACGACTACGGACAGCTGTTATTAAAGAGCATGTGGGTTTTGCAGGCAGAAAGTAAAGTTTTTAATATGTATGTCGCCTTTGCCGGGGACAAGGAATATCAGAGCGTAAGGCAGAGAGTGAAAAGGATTGCCGCATATAAACTATATAAAGGTGCTGTGGCAGTGGGTATACTGATTGCGGCAATGTTCTGTGTGGTGACTTCGGTCTTCCTCATGCATAATGTTTCTTATGACAGATGCAATCGGCATGACGTCATTGTTGTGTGTGATATGGAAACAGGTACAGAGCTTATAAGCGATGGGAAAGCATTAAGGGAAGCAGTCAGTTATGATGAAAGCTACATCTACGTAAATGTAGAAACTTTTCAAGAATTGATAAAGGATAGTACCGCATCTCGTGAACATATCTGTTTTTATGTGGGTGGTTATTACAAGCTACCGGGAATAGGTGCCGGAGGCGGATGCTTCGCATATTTAGAAACGGGATATTTAGAAAATGGTGTATTGAAAATAGAATATGAAAAGCATGAGGATATTTTGGATTGCATTTTGAAAATACTCTAAGGCAAATACACAAATATTTTAATTTTTAGGAGGGCTAAGTTATGGCAATGGAAATCAGTAATGCATACAGCAGCTATGCAAGCAGCTACACGAACACAACGGACAACAAGAAAAAGACAACTGAAAGCAGCATGACAAAGGAAACTGCGGAATCAAGCAGTACCACAAGAAAGACGGCAGCAGATGAATTGTCCTATCTTTCTAAGAAGTACAGCAATTATAGCTTTGTAGCTGCTGATTATTCTAAGGGAATGAAATACGGTTCTAATTCAACTACTAATGTTGCAATTTCCCCGCAGTTTTTGGCAAAAATGGCAAATGACCCAGAATTAGAGAAAGAGTATGAAGAACAGATTGCGGGTATGCGGAAATTAGATGAGGAATTTGCTGCACAACAGGCTTCAATAGGTTGGAGTGTAGAACAAGGTTGGGCGATTGATAAAGACGGCGGAATTAGTGCTTGGGCGATAGGGCATAAAGATCCAAATGCAAAGTCCCATTTACAAACCATGTCTGAAAATGCGGAGAAAATTCGTAAGCAGAATGAGGAAAAGAAACAGGAAAAAGCAGAGCTTGAAGAAAAACGTCAGGCAAAACGGGAAGAACAGGAAAAATTGCGGGAGAAAATGGACGAAGCAGGCAAGGCGCAGTTTGGCGATAAGTGGAAAGGCATGGTAGTCATTGACAAAGATGATGAAAATGTGGCTGTTTCCAAAGCAGATAAGGACAATGTGAAAGCTGCAGGCTGGAACATGGACTTAAAGATATAAAACAATATAAACAAGAACTGCTTATATAGTATGGGTAGTTTTTATAGAAATGGATTTCAAAATTATTTAATCAAGGAGGATATAAAGATGAAAATACAAGCTAATATGAAAACATATCAATTTTCCGAAAATACGAAGGTGGTGCAGGGAAAGCGGACAATTATGGAAAGCTTTCCAAATCTGGGAAAACAGCCTATAAAGGTATCTATTTCTAAAGAGGGATATAAAGAATATCGAAACAACATATCTGGGAGTTGTTCCTTTGATGGTGCGGTAAAGCACAAAAAGGATTTGATGGAAACAAAACTGTCTACAGATTTGAATTTTAACTTTAGCTTTAAAATTTTTGAAAGTCTAAGTGATGAGGACAAAAAAACGGCAGGATACAGAGATTTATCAATGCGAGGCAGAGTTACAAATATTGCACAAACTTATGCATCACTTTATGATGAGATTGTGCGGGGCTATGAAAATGGCACAAGAAAAATCAATGTGGCAGATAGTGAGAGCGAAACAGGATACCGTACTTTGACAATGGAGGAAGAATTAAATGCTTTGGACGAAGCCTATGAAAAGGCTGCTAAAACAACAGAAGCACTGGCACAGCAACAGCCAAAGATACAAAAAATCTTAGAGGAATATAGAAATGAATTGAAAAATATTGGAACAAGTAAGGCAAAATTGGTGAATACTTATGAACAACAATCAAAAACCAATACAAGGAATGTTGAAGAGAATATCTATAAAAAAATGATTACTGCAAGGGATAACTGGAAAAACGCTTATTCAGTGTCTGCGAAAAGTGAAGCGTGGCAAAAAATGCTGTCTGTGATTAGTACTATGTTTTAGCAGAGAAATTAAGAAATTTGGCGAAGTTAATACAGCTTTGCGGCGGGCTGTCATTTCCATAGGCAGGCCGGGCTGTCTGATACTTTATAGTCGTTTGGTGCAATAAATGGGAGTTTCGTGCAATGAGATTTGATAGGATACCACAAATCCGATATTATATGATGGGAGGGTGGTGCAATGAAGATAGCAATCTGCGATGACAGGGAGGATGACCGCAGTGCACTTAAGGCACTGCTGGAGGCCTATGGGCAGGATTTTGAAATAAGGGAATACGGCTCTGGGAAAAGCCTGTGCGGGAATATGGATTATATACGGGAATGCGGCATTGTATTCCTTGATATCAACATGGACGGAATGGATGGCTTGGAGGCGGCAAGGCAGATAAAGGCGGAATGCCCGAAGGTACATATCGTGCTGGTCACTGCTTATGTGAACTATGCACTGGATGGGTACAAGGTAAAGGCGAGCCGTTTCCTCTTAAAGGATGACCTGAAACAGACCCTGCAGGAGTGCATGGATGACATCCTGCGGGAAATCCGTCAGGAGGAGCGGGTGGTGGAGTTCGGCTTCGTGGAAGGGAATATCCGCCTGCGGGTGGATGACATCATCTATATCGAAACGAGCAAACATAAGAATGTGTTCTACACGCAGGAACAGACATTCAGCATTTACAAAAAGATGGACGAGCTGGAGGAGGAATTAAAGGAGATGGGCTTTGTACGGGTACACCAGAGTTTCCTCATCAACATGAAGTACATCGAGAGAATCAGCAGCTATGTCATGAGTCTGACCACGGGGAAGAAGATATCCGTGCCGAAGTCAAGGTACCCCGAAGTGAAGCGGCAGTACACATTGTTTAAGGGAGCGGAGTGATTATGAGATGGTGGATACTTTCATTGAGCATCATGGCAATAGAGGCATGGGGGAACATATATTTTTTCAACATTTTCATGGAAAGGAAAAGGACAGGTTGGCTGGATAAGTGCAGGTATATGGTTCTGTATCTTGCTATTGTGACCATATCGTTTCTTGGAACTTATCTTGATTCAATGGGGATTAAGGTGCTTTTGGCAGTTTTAGTCCATATGGCTTTCTGTACAGCGTTCTATAGAACCGGATGGAAACAATGCATTTTCTTTTCCGTACTGAATTACTCGCTGTTGTTTTTGTCAGATTTTTGTTTTTTATTGATTGCGAACATACTGACTTCCAAGGATAAGTTGTATTCCTTAGAGAGTGATTTTTTGTACTTTCTGATGAAAATGGTCTGGATTCTCTTACTTTTGGTATTGGGCAGAATATGGAAAGGGAAGAAAAATTATACGGAACTTTCCTATAAGGAATGGCGGAAATTTGGCATGGTGCCGTTGCTCACCACAGTGTCTATGATGGTGATGTATTTCTGTTACAGTGGCGAGAAAAAGGTGCAGGCAGCCTACCTTTTCCTTGCAGTGGGGCTGATCATGATAAACATTCTTGTGATGGTGCTGATGCAGGATATCCTCGTGAAGGGGGAGCAGCTGCGGGAAAGTGCTCTGACAGACCAGAAGAAGGAAAGCCAGCTTGCGCATTACCGGGATATGCAGGCGGTCTATGAGCGGCAGGGGCGGAAGATGCATGACTATAAAAACCAGATTAGGACAATGCAGGTGCTGTTAAAGGAAGGCGATGTGCAGGCTGCCGCCGAGCTTGCAGAGCGGCTGACGGAGAGCATATCGGTGGAGATGGCGGCGGTCAATACGAACCACCCTGTCGTGAACGCAGTCCTGAACCAGAAGTTCCATGCCGCAAGGGAGCAGGGAGTTTCCATGATTTTCAGGGTGGGCGACATGAGCGGGACGCGGCTGGATGGAGAGGAGACGGTGATCCTGCTTTCCAACTTGCTGGACAATGCCATCCATGAATGCGTGAAGGTTGTGCACAATGGGAGGAAAGCTGTTATAAACATCAAGCTGGTGCAAGAGGGCGGGAAGATAATCTTTTCCGTAAAGAACCCCGTGGCGGAAAAAGTGCAGGTCACGGACGGCGTTGTTCTGGATTCCGGCACAGGGATGCATGGTGTGGGTCTTATGAACGTAAAGGCTGTGGTGGATAAATACGGCGGCGACTTTGCCATCTCCTGTGACCAAGAAAAGTTTCAGGCAGTGGTGATGATATAAACTTTATGGTCATTTTGTGCCAAAAATAGTCATTTGGTGCAATTCGGGTAGGAAAAGCGGGCGTAATTGCCGACAATTTTTATGAAGTAATAAATTATATGCATTGGGCAAAACAGGCGACTGGAAACTACGAAAAATAATAAGTGAAAAGGATTTCAAATTTAAAATCAAGGAGGAGAAAGAAATGAGCATGAATATGGACATGGCATTAGTCAATTACCAAGATATCTTGGAGAGAGGCAGAAGGGATTTAAAGAAAATTGAAAACAAGGGTGTTTCGAAAGTGGAGACACTGGAGGATATCAGAGATACGACAGGCAAGTCGTTCAGAACTGCTGATTTAGAAAAGCTCATGGAAAAATATGATCCGGAAGCATATGCAAAGTACAGTCAATTTGCAAAGGGAACGGATGGTGTCAGAACCCAGAGGGGAATGACGTTTCTTTGCAACTGGATGGACAATATAAAAAAAGGGCTGAAGGACGGAACCATATCGTCTGACGGTACGAGAAATGTGACAGGCACAACAGAGTCGAAGCTTTCATCCAAAGCACAGGATTATCTGAAAAAGTTGCGTAAGCAGTATAGTAATTATGACTTTTTCGTAGGGGACAGTTCCGATGATTTGAAGTCTCTTGCAAAAAGCGGAACAAAGGAATTTTCTGTAATCTTTTCCAGTGCAGAGCTGGAACGCATGGCAAATGACGAGAAATATGCAAAGGAGAAATTACAGTGTGTAGAAAAAGCTGTAAAAATGTCCGAGGAAATCAATAAGAAATTTGGATTTGAGAGTGCTTTCGGCAAGGACGGCGTATCAATTACGAGAATGGGCATTGTCTTCAATGAAGATGGTACGACAAATTTCTTCGCTGAAATGGAAAAGTCCAGTGCAAAGTCGAGAGAGCATCTTGAAAAGCTCAGAGAAGACAAACGGGCTAAGAAGAAGGAAGAAGAAAAGAAAGCGGAAAAGAAGGCAGAAAAAGAAATTCAAGGATATTCAAGGAGCAATGAAACTACGAAGCGTACGAATGTGCAGGCGGACAGTATGGATGAGCTTTTAGAAAAAATATCAAAAATAGACTGGGATACTGTTGAGTCAGAGGAAGTACAAAAGACCGGCGGTAAATATGATTTTAGTGTTTAAGAAAAAAGGCAAGCCATACACTTAAATCTTAGACCGACAGTCCCTATTGTATTGACATGAAAATTCATAGTGCTATAATTCTGAGTGGTATTAATGACATTTTCAGCAAAGGAGAAGGCACGATGAGATTTTTAATATTAAGGGAAAATGGTTTTACAACATTTATGTCATGCATAGGTGTTATAAGCGGTATATTTGCTATTGTCAGCTGGCCGGAGGTTTTTGACAAGGATTATATGTTTCTTGGTCCTGCAATTGTTTGTACTGTCATTTGTATTGTATTTTATGGTATTGCATTTATTTCGTACAGGAAAGCTGTAAAAAAGCGTGTACAGGCAGAAGCGCAGTACAGGGCTGATCATCCGGAATTTTATAATAAGTAAATATGTTTGATGTGTTGATACTTGACAAACTTTTTAGGGTATTTTAACTTTGTATTTAAATAAATCGGCATAGAGTGAAATGGATTTCACGCTGTTCCACAAGGAGGTATGTGATATGCAGATAACAAGAGACAATT
The DNA here is from genome assembly GCA_947173945.1 of uncultured Lachnospiraceae bacterium. Taxonomy (GTDB): domain Bacteria; phylum Bacillota; class Clostridia; order Lachnospirales; family Lachnospiraceae; genus Coprococcus_C. The sequence continues at coordinate 8,270 of CAMWGV010000005.1, read as the reverse complement.
ATTCTTATTATTCTAATTTGATACAGCAGATGTCAGGAAATAAGAAAAAAACAAGTGACCCATTCGCACAATGTGATTATGGGAACTTTTCTTTGCGTTTTAAGCCGGTTAACATCAGCTTTGCAAAACCAAATTGGGATAATATCATGACAAAGCGAAATAAGCCTGCAATGTCGGAGGAAGAATTTGAGGAAGCTATCAAGGAGCTTGCAAGGAAAGAGTTTTCTACCGGAAAAAGAGATGATGCGGCATATAGGAAATTATGTATGCAGCATGGAGAAACAGTATCTCCGGATAGAAAAGCCATTTATGAATCAAGCATGGAAAAAACAGGCGGTAAGATGAATGCTGCATGTATGTTTTGGGATTCAAAAGGAAATAAAACGCTGTCTTACAATCCGGTATCAAGAAATTGGAAAGCCATAAGCACAGACGAAGAATTTGCAAGGGCAAGGCAGTTTACATCAATTTACAACGACGAACTGGCACGTCTGAAAAAAGAGTATGGAGAACAGGCAAGGGGAACCATATCATTACAGCAGATTCAGTCTGATTTGGCAACAGGTGCAAAAACGGCATCTGTGGCAGGTAGTGGAAGTATGGTTGATTATACCGTTTAGAATTGATGAATTAGCATGTAGATTTTGAAACTATCACACTAATTAAAGTGAATTAGTGTGATAGTTTCTTTTAATTGTTGAAAATAGTGCATTATATGTTCTTATCCCTAAGAAACTCAATAAACGCATCAGCATCAAGCGGCTTTGAGAAATAATAACCCTGAATATAATCGATTCCAAGGGCTGAAATAACTTCAAACTGTTCGGCGGTTTCCACACCCTCGGACACAATTTTAAGGCGCATGTCATGTATCATTTTTGCAGATGCCTGCAAAACAAACTTTGCCTTTTCAGTCTTGAAATATGCCTGCGTCATATCAAAATCAAATTTAACGATTTTCACAGGCATATCCACAATGTAATTTAAATTGGATTGTCCATTTCCAAAATCATCTAACGCAAATTTAACGCCGTAGTCAATAAGGCGGTTCATATTTTCAAGCATAATATTCTTTTTCATGGCTGCCGATGACTCGGTAATCTCCAGGCTGATATATTTAGGAGGAAGCTCGTACTTTTCCATAATGTTGATAAAGGTATCAGCAAGATTTTCATTTTCACACTGTATAACTGAAAGGTTTACGTCAATAAACTGTATGCCGTATTTTTCAATATTTTGTTCCTTTATAAACTGGCATGTCTTTTCAAAAACAATCTCGCCTATCTGTGATATAAGTCCTGTTTCCTCGGCAATTGGAATAAAAAGATAGGGCGGTATTATGCTGCCGTCATTGTTTATTATGCGCACCAATGCCTCGGCAGACACAAATTTCTTTTCTGCAACTGAGTATATAGGTTGGAAAAATACCTTTATACGATCCTCCTTGATGGCACTGACAGTTGCCTCCAGCATTTCATCGCGGCTTTTTTTGCCGGCAATCATATTTTCATCAAGTATCATCGTGTAGTCGTCAAGTGTATCATCACAGTGCAGACGGAAATATCGCAGCAGACCTAACATTTCTTCGGCATTTTTGGCTATAGCGCTGGTAGGGATAACCAAATAATTTGGCTGTAAAAAAACGGAGCCTCCATTTGAAATACTGTCGTTTCCGGTAAGCCATTCCTTCTCAAAGCGTTCTTCAATGACAGGACGTGCTTCCTCCAGGTCGTCAATGCTTTCAAATAACAGTGTAAATTCCCTTCCGTCGGTTTTAAACACTGCTGCGTCAGATATTTGCTTTAAAAACTGCTTTACCTCCAACATTGCAAGCTCTATCTGAGTTATCTGGAAATCTTTTTCGTGAATATCCTCTAATGAAATAACGATTCCGTATATATTTTCACCTAATCTGTATTTTTGTCTGATGAATTCTCCAAATGCATAGCTGTTATAAAAACCTGTGCCACTGTCTATATATAATTCAGGATTTTCAAGCTCAAAAAACAGCATGGCTATACCAAGTGATGCTGCAAAGCCCACAAGTAGAAATTCCTTATTAAAAAACTGTATAAGACATGCCACAACCCATATGATAAGCCAAAAAGCGAGAGTGCTCCTGCGTTTTGGGTTCATGGTTTTTCCGTGTACAATCAGTTCGAAACATGTAGTCATAATAAGAAGAAATGCACCTACATATGTGATATTACACGCCATTCCGTATGTATAGGTTACATTGCCTTCCTGGTAAATGCTTATTGGCGATAGAGCAACAAATATTGAGGTTGCTATTACAACAGCAGAAATACAGATGGTGAATTTGTCAGCCTTTGCAAGGTGTCTTATATCTGCGTTTGCATATATGAGCATCATGCCGCATATACTGCCGAGAGAAATGAGGTATGCCTTACATTCAATATTTACAAGCCATAATGGAAGAACGTTTCGATTTACAATAAGAATGATAGACAGAATATCCAATATAACGCAGCCAAAGGTAAGATATAAAATCATCATAAAAAGTTTACCACTGTAAAAGCCCAGAGTTTTACGGCGCTTACAGCAGTAGAAAACAAGCAGTATAAGACATAATCCACCTATTTGCATTTGAATATTCATAGCCGAATTCTTCCTTAAAAGTAAATATAGTATCTAATTATATCATATTTAAAATCATTTTGGGGAAATAATTTACAAAAACAAACTTTCCTAATATAATAAAGATATATTAGGAGGTTTTTTCAATGAGCAGTAAAAAGGATTCCTTTAGGACGGAGATTGAGTCCGGTACACCGAGGAAAATACCGGACAGCATGAAGAAGAAACAGGCAATGGCATTCAATCAGAATAATCTTGCCATGGAGCGTACGGAGCTTTCTAAAATACGAACGGACCTTGCTTTTCACAACAGCCGTTTGTCGGCAGAACAGACACATCTTGCATACTTAAGGACGATAGTTACTTTAGTTGGAAGCGGTGCAACAGTATATAAGGCGTTGCCTGTTCTTGGTATTTCTGAGATTTTCTCTACGGTTTTGGCTGCTTTTTTGATTATATTTGCGTTGTATTTTATTTACAAGGATGTTACTACCTATCCGAGGATGAAGCGTTATTTGGATGAGCTTGAGCAGAAAGCAAATGAGCTTGCCACAAAAGCGGAAAATCAGGTGTATCAGATTGAACGTGAGGAAGAATGATAAGGTCTTATAACACCGCAGGCGATTTTGCTACCTGAGTTTCCGGAAGGCTGTGATGTGAAATCGTCTGCCATGTCGTGAATAACTACAGACTTATCCATAATTTCCTCAATGCTTAGAATAGAGTCATAAAAGACAGACCATGCATATCCGTCTGATGAAATAATGGGAGGCATATCTCCTGCATGATATGGATGCTGTCTGTCTAAAGGATTGTAATGCCCGCCTGTTTTTTCAAAATTTTCTGAACAGTCACCATTTTCATGTATATGGAAACCAAAAAAATTCGGCGAGCCCTCAGGGGCTTTTTTTGGTAGATTAAATAGTTCTGATTCTATTAAAATTCCACCATAGGTTGTGTAATAAAATTTTACCCTGCCCTTTATCTCGGGATAGGACTTTCCACCAAGTATGTCCGCAACGGCGTCAGGACAGACGGCATACAGTATATTTGTAAGCACATGGTTATTTGGCAATGTATTCATGTATATACCTTTTAAGTTTTCTTATATGTATATGTTTCTCGTTTTTAAATGTTGCATGTCCATTGACGTCATTTTTGTATTGATATTACATTGAAAAAAATAGAAAGATACAAAAGGAGATGGAAGTTATATGAAAGTTACATCATAGAATGATGGTTTCATCTATAACATTTTCGCTTAAAATTGCCGATAAAGATTACATATGTAAATGGTTGGATTATAACAGCGCTGTGGCTTTGATAAAGTGAAATTTAGTAACAAAATCATAAGATGGCGGTGTTCAGAGTACGGGAGGCGGATATATGAATATAAAAATTAATCAAAACGGGTTTTTTGGAAATATGGCAAATAACGGACTAAAAAGCACGGCAGAGAAACAGCAGCGTCAGGCTAAGTGTCAAAGTCAGGTTGAGTTTTGGGAAAATAAAAAAGAGAACCTGAAAAATATGGAATGTTCCACTGTTGAGGAGATTGCCAAGAAGCTGGAATCATATCACAGCTATGAGGATAGTATTGCAGCGGCAAAAAAGGCATACAATAATGAGCAGATGTGGCACATAATGGATGAGGCAAAGGAACGTGGAGAAAAGCTTGCCGAGGCAGCCAAAAAGAACGAGCCAAAGACAGAGGAGGAAAGAAAGGAAGAACTCAAGAACGAGGCAATTGGCGAGGGAACATCAGGCGAAGGTTTGCTGGATGCGTTGGATGATTTGTCAGAATCAGTGGAAGAAACCATTGAGGATATTCAGGATGCAAAGCTTGAACAGGCAGAACAGACAGTGGAAGCTGATATACCCGTAAAGCATATTGACTATATGGTTTAGGTATATTGTAAAATTATTATATACAATAAAATTAAAACCAATAAAGTAAATTTTATGAATGAAAAAATATGCATTGCATACAATAGCTCTATGTGGTAGTATAAAAGAAAACAATACATGGTTTTCAAAACTACATTATATAGAGCGGAGGTTGATAGAAATGAGCAATGCAATAAAAAAGCTTAAAGATCCAGGAAGTGCAATCACACATCTTATAGGAATGTTGATGGCTGTTTTTGCAACAGCGCCGCTTATTATCAGAGCATGTTCCGGAGGAACGGATGTAACTTTAAGCTGTCTTGTTTTCATGGTCAGCATGATTTTACTTTACGGTGCCAGTACAATATACCATAGCTTTGATATAGGAGAAAGAAAAAACAAAATATTAAAAAAATTTGACCATGCCATGATATTTGTCCTGATTGCAGGTTCATACACACCAGTGTGTCTGCTTGTTATTGGAGGAAAAACAGGTATCATTCTTCTTTCTCTTGTCTGGATGGTTGGTATTCTTGGAATTATTTTTAAGCTTTGTTGGGTGACCTGTCCAAAATGGTTATCCTCGGTTATGTATATTGCCATGGGCTGGATGTGTGTTATGGCATTTACGCCGATTATGAACAACATGGCAACCTCAGAGTTTGTGTGGCTCTTGACGGGTGGAATTATCTATACAATCGGAGGAATTATCTATGCAATAAGGACACCAAGAGTTAAGGCGTACAATGAGCGTCACAGATATTTTGGAACACATGAAATTTTTCATGTATGTGTTATGATTGGAAGTCTGTGTCATTTCGTAATGGTTTATCATGTAATATCATAATGAGATATGCGGATTGGACTATTATGTGTTGCAGGATAAAGAGCAGGAGACTTCAGAAGATTTCCTGCTCTTTGGCAATACTTGTGACGAATATTTAATTATACTTTTTCATAAAAGGATTCAATCGCCTGTGCGAAAAAATCGGAAGCCCCTTCACCATATTTTTCATCTATCATCGGCTTGATTTTTTCATTGCGGTAATATTGTGCCTGTGCCAGCATAAGTCCTTTTTCCTCTTTTATCTGTGAAAACTGTTTCATAACAAAGCCGTATTGTCCGATAATCTCTTTTACCTCAAAAGAATCCACGGCACAATCCTGTTTTGCAATTAGTTTTTGCAAAATATCTTCCAACCGTTTGTTATAACTTTCTGCAACTTCTTTGCTAATGGGATTTTGGGCGACGGATAAAAATTTGTCTTTTCCGCCATACCATTCCACTACCTTTGCATAGCTTTTTTGCATCTTTTCTGAAGATACGACTTCCATATAATGCGCTTTCCATTGTTCAATGCTTCCAAATTCTTTAATTGCAATGTTTCTAATATTCTCCGGTATATGCTCAAGCATAGTCTGGAACATTTCTTGTATTTCTGTTTTGCTGAAAATTGCAAAATCCATTTTATTTTCTCCTTTCATAATGTCATCAATGCTGGCAATCAGACGCTCCATGCGCTCTTTTTTTGCTATCAGCATTTTCCGCTGCATTGTTAAAATCTGGTTCCTTTCAAGGGCAGGAATTTCCATAACAGCCTTGATTTCTTTCAGAGGAATATCAAATTCACGGAAAAACAAAATCTGTTGCAATGTTTCCAATGCCTTATCGTCATAAAGCCGGTATCCAGCTTCACTTTTCTTGGTCGGCTTCAACAATCCGATTTCATCATAGTAGTGAAGTGTGCGTACGCTTATACCTGTTAAATCCGATATTTCCTTTACTGTCCTCATCGCTGATGTCCTCCTGTTCTTGATATAATTACTTTAATCTATAACGTTCCGTGAGAGTCAATAGACAATTTCAAATTTTTTTGAGTATAACATATTTTAGAGGCTATTGTACTTTATGATTTCCTTATAAGTCCACCCAAAATAGTGCAATGTTGAGTGAAAAACACAAAAGTAGTATAATAGATGCATATACCTATTGCAGATTGAAAAAGGAGATAGAAAATGATATAAATGCCGAAAAATTAGTCGATGAAGGTGATGATAGATGGTTTACGGCATATGATACCAATCAGATTATGTGAGGTAGATTGATCAACCCTACTGAGTATGTTTCAGACAAAAAGAATAAATAAATTTAAGGGGAGTTACTATGAATAAATACGAGGATATATTAAAGTTGTTTAAAGTATCGCTGCCTGTTGGTTATTCTGAGGAGGAGATTGCCGGCGTGAAAGCAGAGGTCGGCGCTTTGCCGTTTGAGCTGGAAAGCTTTTTTCTTAAATACGGCGCATCAAAAGAGATTCACGGCTTGCAGGACGAGCTGATATTGCCGAACCGCTACAAGTCGCTTTTAAAATCCGACTACATAGTTTTTTTCAATGAAAATCAAGGCGTTTGCCAAGCTGCTGTGAAAAAATCGGACGTGCATCTCCCCGACCCGCCCGTTTATACGAGCGTTGATGACAGCGAGTGGAAATTAAGTTCACTGCATGTTTCGGAGTTTTTATGTGCGATGTTTGATTATCAAGCGAGCATTTGCCTTGCTTTTAATCCCGAGGCATTTTATTTTATAACTCCCGAAGAAAAGGAGAAGATAGAGCAAATGTTCCCGAAACTCGGCAGCTTTGAAAATTGGCTGTACGATTGGAATATCACAGTTTACGGTAAAAATGGTGGGCGGATTGCACTGATGGAAAACGGCGGCGATATTCAGATGAATTACGCTGCGAATAACGAACAGGACTATTCTCAAATGAGAAAAGCTCTTGAAAATATCGAAGTGGCAATTTGAATTGAGGAACAACGATTTTCTGTATGAAACATAGTGAAAAGATATATCTATTGGCTTAAGAAGGGAGAACTATTCATGAGATTACTATTTAAACAAAGATTTTTTTCATGGCTGGACAGCTATGATATTTACGATGAGAATGGGAATACCGTATACACAGTAGAGGGGAAGCTGTCATGGGGGCATTGCCTGCATATTTTAGATGCTTCCGGCCAGCATATCGGCACCGTCAAGGAGGTAGTGCTGACCTTCCTTCCCAAGTTTGAACTATATATTCGGGATTCTTATGTAGGTTGTATTGCCAAAGAATTCACATTCTTTAAACCAAGATTTAATTTTGACTGCAATGGATGGCAGATTAATGGTGACTTCTTGGAATGGGATTATCAGATTACCGACGGCGCAGGCTGCCATATCGCTACCGTCAGCAAGGAGTTGTTCCGTATGACGGATACATATGTAATTGATGTTGTAAGACCGGAGGACGGTCTGATGGCACTGATGGTAGTGCTGGCTATTGATGCAGAGAAGTGTTCGAGAGATTAATTTATGCTTTATTCATCTTCAATCAAAGCTTTATTGTGGAGGAAATATGGTATCCAAGAAAAATAAACGCAAAATAGTATATGAAGGAATAAATTATTATTGGTACGTGAGAATCAATGAGCATGGTCATAGGGTGCATATTATATCCGAAGACAAAAAAGTGCAGTTAGAATATCCTTTCCTAGATACAGAAATTCCTGTTACGTCACAAGATATTAAAAACCATTTGAAAAAATATTTTAGTAATTTGTAGAGGAGATATAAATATGCTAATGCAAGAACCTACTGAAGAAATGATAAAAGAGTGGAAAGATATTTACAATAAAAGCAAAGGTAGTTTAAAGCCTAATAAAAAAGAAGGTTTAGAAATAAAAGACAACTTAAAAGAAAATTAATCAGTGGTAGAAGGAGAAAATCGAGTGGAAGAAAAAGT
>CAMWGV010000004.1 GCA_947173945.1 uncultured Lachnospiraceae bacterium | reverse complement strand
AAAAATATAGTGAAGATAAATTCCCTGTTTGTAGGTTCTGTCATAGTATTACTGCTTGTGGCAGTTGTATTAGGTAATGCGGTTGATTTTAGGGCTGCTTTTACATTTATAAAAAATGGAATTGTTTCTGCAATCAAAATATTTTTTTCAGGGTTTGCGTTTGTTATAAATCTTGTTATGAAAATGTTTCGCGATGAACCGGCAGAAGGTACAGGTGAGATTTATGTGCCGCATAACCCGACACGTGAAAGTAATTTTGCGGCGGGGGAAAGCATTATTGTTGTTTTAAAGATTTTGCTTCTTATTGCGTTCGTATATGTAGTCGTAAGAATTATAGTAAAAATCATAAAGGCATTGCTTGTAAAGCAACAGGGGATGCTTGATATCGTTGAGGAGGCAGAGATTGAAAGAACGCTGGTTGTGGAGTCTACAGGAATAAAACGTATGTTTAATGTGTTGTTTTCACCTGAGGAAAAGCTGAGAAAAATGTATAAAAAACATATACTTGGTTACAGCTATGATATAAAGCTGAAAAACAGCAGTACATGTAAAGAAATACAAAACGAGATTATGAAAAACACGAATGAGGATTTATCAACGCTTACAGAGCTTTATTCTGATGTAAGATATGGTGGAAAGCCTGTGGATAGGGGTGACCTGAAAAAAATAAAGCAGTTAACTTCAAAAAGATAAGGTGTTAAGTGATTGAATAATTTTTAAGATTATGATAAACTGACCATGATAAAATGTCATCAGCCAAAGGGGATGACCTGCGCACCATAAGGTAGGGTGCTTCATTTTAATGATACGATACGAGACTCGAGGTTTTGAGAGGGAGGAAGTCACATGAAGAAGATAGCTTATATTGCGTCAGAGTGCGTGCCATTTATAAAGACGGGCGGACTTGCGGATGTTGTTGGAACATTGCCTAGAATATTTGATAAAAAAGAATATGATGTAAGGGTCATTATGCCTAATTATACATGTCTGCCTGCAAAATATAAGGAGAAGATGAGGTATCTTACTCATTTCCATATGGATATAGGTTGGAAACAGCAGTATGTTGGTGTTATGTATCTTGAATACGAAGGTGTTCCTGTTTACTTTATTGATAACGAATATTTCTTCAATGGCTTTAATATATATGGGGACGTAAAGTGGGATATAGAAAAGTTCTGTTATTTTTGTAAGGCAGCGCTTTCGATACTTCCAAGTGTAGGATTTCAGCCGGATATCGTTCACTGTCATGACTGGCAGTCAGGACTTGTTCCGGTTTATCTTAAGACATTATTTGCAGGAAGCCCATTTTATAGTAACATGAAGTCTGTTATGACAATACACAACCTGCAATTTCAGGGAAGATGGGATATAAAGACGATAAAGGAATATTCGGGACTTCCAGATTATGTGTTCACATCGGATAAGCTTGAGATGTACAAGGATGCAAGCATGCTTAAGGGTGGACTTGTATATGCAGATAAAATTACAACGGTATCAAATACTTATGCCGGTGAAATACAGACCTCCCAGTATGGAGAGGGCTTAGATGGTCTTTTAAGTGCAAGAAACCAGTCGCTTTGGGGTATTGTAAATGGTATTGATTACAATGATTATAATCCGGCGACAGATAGCAAGATTTATAAAAATTATACACTCAAAAATTACAAGAAAAATAAAGTGGAAAACAAGGTACAGCTTCAGAAACAGCTAGGTCTTCCTGAGGATAAAAATGCATACATGATAGGTATAATATCAAGGCTTACAGACCAGAAGGGTTTAGACCTTGTGGATCGTATTATGAATGATATATGTACGGACGGAACCCAGTTTGTTGTTCTCGGAACAGGTGACAGGCGATATGAGGATATGTTCCGGTATTATCAGGGTATTCATCCTGCAAAGGTATCGGCAAATATATATTATTCCGATGAACTGTCCCACAAGATGTATGCTGCCTGTGATGCCATGCTCGTTCCTTCCAGATTTGAACCATGTGGTCTGACACAGCTTATGGCATTGAGATATGGTACGTTACCTATAGTCCGTGAGACAGGTGGACTTAAGGATACGGTTCAGCCATACAATGAGTTTGACGGCTCAGGAACAGGCTTCTCTTTTGCAAATTACAGTGCGTTTGAACTGTTAAATACAATTAACTACTCAAAGAAAATATTCTTTGATTACAAAGACGCATGGCAGGAAATGCAGGCAAGAGCGATGCAGCAAAATTATAGCTGGGCAAGTTCAGCAGAAATATATCAAAGGCTTTATGAGCAAATATAACATTATTTTAAAAGGGGCTGTCATAGTAGGGCAGTCCCTTTTAAAGCTTTATAGGAAATTCCTCCGAATTTCCTATCGGCACGATTCTTACGAATCCTGCTAAGATACGAACTGTAGCGTCAAAGACGCTTTGTTCTGATAAAAATATTTAACTGACAGAAAATCGGAGAGATAATATGGCTTTAGATGGAATTGTTATATCGGGAATTGTACATGAAATGAAAGGTAGAATTCTTGGTGGAAGAATATATAAGATTTATCAGCCTGAGGTTGATGAAATATGTATCGTTATAAAAAACAGGGTGGAAGATGAAAATACAACCAGCAGACTTGTAATATCAGCAGATGCAAGTCTGCCACTCATATATCTTACAAATACTGCAAAGGAAAATCCCGTTACGGCACCCAATTTTTGCATGCTTTTAAGAAAACATATAGGAAATGGCAGAATCGTTGATATTGCACAGCCCATGATGGAGAGAATCGTGGAAATAACGATAGAACATTTGGATGAGCTTGGGGATTTGTGTTCCAAAAAGCTTATTGTTGAAATTATGGGAAAGCACAGCAATATTATATTTGCAGATGCTGAGGGAACGATTATTGACAGTATAAAGCATATATCCCATCAGATTAGCTCTGTGCGTGAAGTACTTCCGGGAAGGTGCTATGAGTACCCACCATCACAAAATAAAAAAAATCCGCTTGAGGTGGATGTCAATTTCTTTATGAATCATGTGCTTAAAGAACCATGTATGGTTTCAAAGGCGATTTATACAACGATTACGGGAATATCTCCGGTACTTGCAAATGAAATATGCTACCGTGCGGACATTGACGGCAGCAGTGCAACCGCTTCGCTTTCCCTTTTTGATAACGAAAGGTTATATAAAAGCTATGAGGAATTTATATCTGATATTAAAAATAATGTATATTATCCATGTATCGCCTATGAGGGATATATGCCAAAGGAGTTTTCTGTTGTAAAGCTTACAATGTACGGAACTGTTGCGGCTCAGGAAATGCCATCAGCAGGTGTAAATGGACTCAAGGCTTTTGAACATATATCACAGGTGATTGAAGAATATTACAGTAAAAAAAGTGTTGTGACAAGAATGAAGCAACGCTCAATTGATTTGAGAAAAATTGTTTCCAATGCAATTGAGAGAACTGCAAAAAAATATGATCTTCAGATGGCTCAGCTAAAGGATACGGAAAAAAGAGATAAGTACAAGGTGTACGGGGAACTGATAACTGCATATGGTTATGGAGCAAAGCCGGGCGACAGGGAACTGGTATGTGAGAATTACTATACAGGAGAGGAAATAACAATACCACTTGACCCTGAGCTTACAGCCATGGAATGCGGAAAGAAATATTTTGCAAAATACAATAAGCAAAAACGCACATATGAGGCACTCACGGAGCTTATAAAAACATCTAAGGAGGAGCTTGACTACCTTATGTCTGTGGAAAGCTTCCTTGCGATAGCTACATCAGAGAGTGACCTTAAGGAAATAAAAAAGGAGCTTGTTGAAAACGGATATATTAAGGGCAGGGTACAAAAGGGAAAAGGCAGCAGGGAGACGAAGAGTAAACCGCTCCATTATATTTCCTCCGATGGATTTCATATGTATGTGGGTAAGAATAACCTGCAGAATGAAGAACTTACCTTTAAGCTGGCAACGGGAAATGATATGTGGTTTCATGCAAAAAATATGCCTGGCTCCCATGTTATTGTAAAGCTTGATGGAGCTACAGAGCTTCCGGACAGAACCTATGAGGAAGCGGCAAGACTTGCGGCATATTATTCTACGGGAAATAAGGCACCCAAAGTAGATATCGATTACACGGCAAAGAAAAATTTGAAAAAGCCTCCAAGGTCAATGCCGGGATTTGTTATATATCATACAAATTATTCCATGACCATAGAGCCGGATATACATGGAATACAGGAAGTAAATTAAGGACACTCGCAAAGCTGTAAACAGTATTATAGGGGTTACTCTGCCGAGAAGCTTTATATGGTAATGCGAAAACACGCTCTCGCTCGATGACGTAACGGTACTAAGAGTTGACTGTACGATAGCACTTATGCAGTAACACAAAACCGTTATGAAGACGTCGGTACTTGAGTTGGTAGCACAACAGGAGTTGTATAGTGACATGAAAACACGCTCTCGCTCGACAAAGACGTAACGGCACTAAAAATTGCCAGTTTATAGATAAAATCAAGCTTGGATTCTTAGATTGGCAATTTAAGTGCCGACGTCTTTATAACGGTTTTATGTCACTATATAACTCCTGTTGTGTTACCAACTCTTAGTACCGTTACGTCTTTCATCGAGCGGAAGCGTGTTTTGTGTTACTGCATAAGTGCTATCGTACAGTCAACTCAAGTACCGACGTCTTCATAACGATTTTCTTATATTACCATATAAAGCGTCTCGGCAGTGTAACCCATAATACTGTTTGCAACTTTGCGGTTGCTTAAGCCTTAAAATATCTTGCATTTCATGAGCTGATGTATTATAATTTTAAGGTATGCGTTAACAAGTACATTTTTATTTGATAGGTGATAAAATTGATAAGAAGCATGACGGGCTTTGGAAGAAGTGAAATTCTTAACGAAGACAGAAAAATAGTGGTAGAGATAAAGGCGGTCAATCACAGATATTGTGATATGAATGTTAAACTGCCAAGAAAATTAAATTATTTTGAAAGTTCCGTACGTGGATTTCTCAAAGATTATATTCAAAGAGGAAAAGTAGATATTTACATAACATATGAGGATTATACGAAATCAAATGTAAATGTAAAGTACAACAGAGATGTTGCAGGGAAGTATGTCAACTATCTCAGACAGATGTCAGAGGATTTTCAGCTTGAGGCAGATATCAGCGCATCTCTTATTGGCAGATTTCCTGAGGTGTTTGTACTGGAGGATGAGCCCATAGATAAGGATACCATATGGGAGTATCTGAAGGAATCACTTGCCGAAGCAGCAGATATGTTTGTGGAAGCACGCAGCTCCGAGGGAGAAAATCTTAAGAACGACCTTATAAATAAGTTGGATGAGATGCTGGAAATGGTGGCTGAAATTGAGGAAAAATCACCGGAGCTTATTTTGGATTATAAGGCTAAGCTGATTGAAAAAATAGAAGAGCTTTCCGCAAATACACAGATAGATGAGCAAAGGATAGCAACAGAGGTGACTATCTATGCGGATAAAATATGCGTGGATGAAGAAATAGTAAGGCTTAAAAGCCATATAAACACTACAAAGGATATACTTATATCGGGTGGAGCGGTAGGTAGAAAACTGGATTTTATAGTGCAGGAAATGAACAGGGAAGCAAATACAATTCTGAGTAAGTCAAATTCCCTGAAAATATCTGATATAGGAATAGAACTTAAGACAAACATTGAAAAAGTAAGAGAACAAATACAAAATATAGAGTAGGTGGTGTGATATGAAGAAAGGATTCTTAATTGTTATTTCGGGATTTTCCGGAGCAGGCAAGGGAACTGTAGTTAAAAAGCTTGTGGAAAAATACGGATACAGTTTATCAATATCTGCCACAACGAGACAGCCAAGAGAGGGTGAGCTTGATGGCAGGGAGTATTACTTCAAGACTGAGGCGGAATTCCAGAACCTTATAGATTATAATGGTTTTATAGAATGGGCTCAGTATGTGGACAATTATTATGGCACCCCGAGAAAATTTGTTGAAAAGGAAATGGCTGAGGGAAGGGATGTTATACTTGAAATAGAAGTTCAGGGAGCGATGAATGTCAGACAGCAGTATCCGGACGCAATTCTTATATTTGTTACAGCTCCAAATGCCCATAGCCTGAAAGAAAGACTGGCAGGCAGAGGAACAGAGAGCGAGGAGACAATTTCCAAGAGACTTAAGAGGGCGGCTGAGGAAGCAGATGATATGAAGGAATATGATTACATAGTAATTAACGATGAGCTTTCTGACTGCGTTGATACTGTAAATTCCATCATTGTAAGCAATAAATGCTTAAGGGAAAATAACATAAGCCTTATGGAGGATATTAAACAAGAGCTGAAGGCTCTTTAAAGAAGGGAGATAAACAAATGTTACATCCGTCATACACAGATTTAATGGAAGTAGTTAACAGCGAGGTAGAACCGGGAGAACAGCCGGTTGTACAGAGCAGATATTCAATTGTTATGGCTACGTCAAAGAGAGCCAGACAGATTATTGCAGGTAAGGATCCTTTAGTTGCAGGAGATGAAAAAAAACCGTTATCTATAGCGGTTGAGGAACTTTACAGCGGAATGGTTAAGATTGTTGGAGATGATGAGTAATTATCATTGCCGGCATTCCATAGCATAAGGATTTATATTAGGCTGTCCCACTAGGTGAAAGTATAACATGAAATATCTGGTGCTGACAGCCTATTATGTTTTTGGATAGATGTGTTCATTAATTGGAGGGTATATATGAAGTTATCAGAACTGTTATGTGGGTTTGAATATGAGCTTTTATGCGGAAAAATGGATGAGGAGGTTTTGGATATAAAAAATGATTCAAGACTGGTATGTAAAGGGGATTTATTTTTCTGCATAACAGGTGCAGTGTCGGATGGACATAAATATGCAGAGGACGTTATTGCAAAAGGTGCATCCGTTCTTATTGTGGAGAAGGATGTTACGGTAAGAGAGAATGTCACGATTGTGAAGGTTAGAAATTCCAGAAATGCTATGGGAATGATAAGCTCAAGGTTTTATGGCGAACCGTCCAAAAAGCTTACGGTTATAGGAATTACAGGAACAAAGGGAAAGACAACCACAACCTATATGATAAGGGAGATGCTTGAGGCTGCCGGCAAGAAGACGGGTCTTATTGGTACGATAGAGATTATTGATGGCAAGGAACATATTCATGCAAAAAATACAACTCCGGAATCTCTGGAATTGCATAAAAAGCTTAAGGATATGGTGGATAACGGATTATCCTGTGTTGTTATGGAGGTATCATCACAGGGGCTTATGTTAGACAGAGTTGCAGGTGTTGATTTTGACTATGCAATATATACAAATCTTTCGAAGGATCATATTGGACCAAATGAACACAGCAGCTTTGAGGAATACATGATGTGGAAGTCGAAGCTGTTTACAATGTGCCGTGTGGGAATCATAAATGTGGATGACAGCCATGCGGATTACATTATAAATGAGTCGGATTGTGAGATTGTTACATACGGTATGAATGATGGCGCTGACTACAAGGCAAATTCATTTGGACTTTACAGGGAGGACGGCGTCCTTGGAATAAGTTATGATTTGAGCGGTAAGCTTGAGGGACACATTGATGTGGATCTTCCGGGAGAATTTTCTGTTCACAATTCACTTGCTGCAATAGCCATAGCTCATTTGCTTGATGTTCAGTTTAATAACATAAGGGATATTTTGAAGGAAATTAAGGTCAGGGGCAGAGTGGAGATGATTCCAATATCCGATGAGTTTACAATCATGATTGATTATGCCCATAATGCAATGGCTCTTGAGAGCCTTCTCGGAGCACTCAGGTGTTATAAGCCTGAGCGTATTGTATCGATGTTCGGGTGTGGTGGTGACCGGGATAGAAACAGAAGATTTGAAATGGGAGAGGTTTCCGGAAAAATGTCGGACTTTACCATTATCACAAGTGATAATCCGAGATTTGAGGAGCCGTTGGACATTATAAAGGATATTAAGACAGGGATTGAAAAGACAGATGGAACATACATAGAAATACCTGATAGAAAAGAAGCTATGAGATATGCCATAATGAATGCCAGACAAGGTGATGTTGTAGTGTTTGCAGGCAAGGGGCATGAGGATTATCAGGAGATAAAGGGTGTTAAATACCACATGGATGAGAGAGAGTTAATCGGAGAGATATTGGAGGAAGAAGATGTCACAAAAATATGCGGATATAATAATAGATATTTCGCATGAGGCCATTGATAGAGCATTTCAGTACAGTATTCCAAAAGAGCTTGAACCGGATATATCCGTTGGAGTTTTAGTTACGGTGCCCTTTGGTAAAGGGGACAAAATAAGAAAAGGCTATGTTATTGGCATATCTGAAAAGCCGGACTTTGATGTGAACCGGATTAAGGCGATACATGGGGTAGAAGGTGGGAGTCTGCCTATAGAGGGCAAGCTGATTAAGCTTGCTGCATGGATGAGGGAAAAATATGGTTCCACAATGATAAACTGTCTCATGACGGTGATGCCTGTAAAGGAACAGGTAAAAAAACATGCTCCAAAAGTGATATCTGAGGAATATAAAATTATTAAATCTCCTGTGGCAGAGCTTAATTTGTCACAACAAAGCCTTGTAGATGATTTTTCCTATGACATTGACTGTGGCAGAAGAGAAACCTATCTTTTATATGGAGTTACGGGAAGTGGAAAAACGGAAGTTTATATTGAGTGTATAAAGAAGGTCATCGAACAAGGAAAACAGGCGATTGTTTTAGTTCCGGAAATTGCCCTTACATACCAGAATGTTGCCAGGTTCAAGCAGCATTTTAAGGAGCGGGTAGCAGTTATAAATTCAAAGCAGAGTAAGGGAGAAAAGTACAGGGAGTTTATGCGTGCACAGGCACATGAGGTTGATGTTGTCATAGGACCGCGATCTGCGCTGTTTTCTCCATGTGCTGCTTTGGGACTTATCGTTATTGACGAGGAGCATGACGGTGCATATAAAAGTGATATGACACCAAAATATCATGCAAGAGATGTTGCGGTAAAGAGGGCAGAGCTTGAGAATGCATCGGTAATACTTGGCTCGGCAACGCCATCCGTAGAAAGCTATATGTCAGCAAAGCTGGGTATGTACAAGCTTTGGAAGCTTTCAGAACGACCGGATGACAAACAGCTTGCAAAGGTCAGTGTGGTGGACCTTCGGCATGAGCTCCGAATGGGCAACCGGGGAATCATAAGTGCTGAGCTTAAAAATGCAATAGAGGAAAGATTGGAAAAGAAAGAGCAGATAATGCTTTTCATAAACAGGAGGGGATACAACAGTATTATATCCTGCAGAGAGTGTGGGGAGGCAATAAAATGCCCGAAATGTGATGTTTCCCTGTCGTATCATAAGTGGGGAACGGCTTATGATAAAAATTCCACAGGTATAATGGTTTGTCATTACTGTGGGTATTCTGTGAAAAAACCGGACAAATGTCCTGTGTGCTCCTCAAAAATGATAGGAGGTTTTGGCACTGGAACAGAGAAGGTGGAAGCAGAGATAAAGCGTATATTCCCAAATGCAAAAACGCTTCGAATGGACAAGGATACAACAAAGAAAAAGACCTCACAAAAAGATATTCTTGAGACATTTAACAAGAAAGAGGCAGATATACTAATCGGAACACAAATGATTGTTAAGGGGCACGATTTTGAAAATGTTACACTGGTGGGAATTATAATTGCAGATACTTCGTTATTTGCAAATGATTACAGGGCAGGTGAGCGTACCTTTGATTTGCTTACGCAGGCGGCAGGCCGTGCAGGCAGAGGCAGTGTGGCAGGGCAGGTGATTATTCAGACCTATCAGCCGGAGCACTATGCAATTGCTGCAGCAGCAAAGCAGGATTACGAGTCGTTTTTCGATTTGGAAATAGCATACAGAAGAATGCTTTCATATCCGCCAATATGTAATATGATGGTAATTCTTATTGTCGGGGAAGACTATGATATAACAAAAGATGAGGCAGACAGACTTGGAAGGGTACTTGTAAAAAATGCGGCAATTATGAAAACGACCAAAATAATCGGACCATCGGATGCAACGATAGGAAGAATTAATTCCATGTACAGAAAGGTAATATATGTAAAATCAAATGAGCCGGAAGAGCTTTTGAAGCTGCGTGAAACGGCAGAGGGATATGAGACGGAAACAGTCAATATAATGGTTGACATAAATCCGATGAATATGTATTAATTACAGAACGTGGGAGTTTTGTCTGATATATGGACATCATTGAATCATTAAGTATGAATTTATGAATTGGAGGAATTTAAAATGGCACTTAGAAAAATAAGAGTGGATGGAGACGAAATATTAAGAAAAGTATGTAAGCCTGTTGATAAGATGACACCAAGGCTGAAAACCCTTATTGAAGATATGTTTGATACAATGTATGAGACAAATGGTGTAGGACTTGCCGCTCCACAGGTTGGCATACTTAAGAGAATTGTAGTTATTGATGTTGAGGATGGAAATGCGTACTGTCTCATTAATCCTAAAATAGTTCTTGAGGAAGGAGAGCAGGAGGGAAATGAGGGATGCCTTTCCCTTCCGGGGCTTGTCGGAACGGTAAAACGGCCAAATCATGTTGTATGTCAGGCATTGGATATTAATATGAATGAGATTGTTGTTGAGGGAGAAGGTCTTCTTGCCAGAGCAATCTGCCATGAGCTTGATCATCTTGATGGCATACTTTACAAAGACAAAGCCTTGGATGGTATTCACAGTGTGGACGAGGACATTAAAAAATAAGAGGTGATTATAAATGAGAGTAGTATATATGGGAACCCCTGAATTTGCAGTAAGTGCCCTTGAAGCTATTATAGAAGATGGACATGATGTGGTGGCTGTTATAACGCAGCCCGACAAGGCAAAGGGAAGAAGCAAGGCTCTTGTGCCTACACCGGTAAAGGTCGTTGCAATGGAACATGATATACCTGTGTACCAGCCGGAACGGGTGAGGGATGAGGCAATGGTAAATATACTGAAGGAAATGGCACCGGAGGTAATCGTTGTTGCCGCATACGGGCAAATTCTCCCTGAAAGTATATTGAATATACCTGCCTATGGATGCATAAATATACATGCTTCGCTGCTTCCGAAATACAGGGGTGCGGCACCGATAGAGTGGGCAATTATAGACGGTGAAAAAGTGACAGGTGTTACTACCATGTATATGGAAAAGGGACTTGATACAGGGGATATGATAGAAAAGACAGAAGTAGAAATCGAGCCTTGTGATACAGGAAAAACACTTCATGATAAGCTTGCACAGGCAGGTGCACAGCTTATACTCTCAACGCTCAAGGCACTTTATGATGGGACTGCAACAAGAACAAAACAGGATGATGCGGAAAGCTGTTATGCGTCTATGTTAAGCAAAGAGCTTGGCAATATAGACTTTACAAAGTCTGCCGACGAAATAGAACGATTAATAAGAGGTCTTTTTCCGTGGCCTTGTGCATATACCAATATAATGGGGAAAAATGTAAAGCTGTTTGAGGCTCAGATTGCAGAACAAAATGTATCGGACTGTAAGCCGGGCGAGATTATTGAAGTTACAAAGAAAAGCTTTAAAATAGCCTGTGGTAAGGATGCCCTCATAATAAAAAGGCTTCAGCCTGAGGGGAAAAAGGAAATGGATGCAGCATCTTATCTGAATGGAAATAAGCTTGTGCCGGGAGTAATGGCAGGACTTTAGGAGTTGATTTTATGATAGATTCGAGAGACATCGTACTTACTATACTGACTGACATAGAAAATAACAATACATTTTCAAATATTGCTATCACAAAGGCACTCAGACAGAACCAGTTTGAAAATAAACAGGACAGAGCGTTTATAACGAGACTTGCCGAAGGGGTTACCGAGTCTAAAATAAAGCTTGATTATGTTATTAATCAATTTTCAAAAACACCGGTGAAAAAGTGCAAGCCTCTGATACGTTCACTGCTCAGAATGGGGACGTACCAGATTCTTTACATGGACAGTGTTCCTGACAGTGCAGTCTGCAATGAAACAGTTAAGCTTGCCAAGAAACATAATTTTGCAGGATTGTCAGGCTTTGTCAATGGCGTGCTGAGGAACATTGCAAGGAACAAGGAAAAAATTGAGATGCCGGATGAGAGTGACATATTACGTTTTCTGTCGATAAATTATTCCATGCCGCTATGGTTATGTGAAAAGCTGTTAAAGGATTATCCTGACAAGGGCAGAAACATTATAGAAGCATCCTTTGAGGAGCGAAAGACCTCCATAAGGGTAAATGAGCTTAAGATAAAAAGAGATGAGCTGAAGGACTATATATACAGCAGACAACGTGAGGCTGGTTTGGAAAATATCTCACTACATGACGGATATTATGACGATAAGGCACTTCTTATTTCAGGATATGATTTTATAAGAAAAACGCCTGGGTACAGGGAGGGATATTTTACTGTTCAGGATGAGAGTTCCATGTGCTCAGTCAGGGCGGCAGGAATAAAACAGGGAGACATAGTTGTTGACGTTTGTGCAGCCCCTGGAGGAAAAACAACCTGTGCCGCAGAATTTCTTATGGGAACAGGAATGGTATATGCAAGGGATATATCTGAGGATAAGCTTGCACTGATTGAAGAAAATGTCAGCAGGCTTGCAATAAAAAATGTGGATATAAGCAAATGGGACGCATGTGTTGTTGATGAAACACTCATAAATAAGGCGGACGTTGTAATTGCAGATTTACCCTGCTCAGGACTCGGAATCATGGGAAGAAAAAATGACATTAAATATAGAATAAATGAGGAGCAGCTTACAGAGCTTATAAAATTGCAAAGAACAATACTGGAAACAGTATGGCAGTATGTCAAACAGGGCGGAGTTCTTCTTTATAGCACATGTACCATTAATCCTGAGGAAAATTCAGGTAATGTAAACTGGTTTTTAAGTGAGCATAAGGAGTTTAAGCTTGAGGAGGAACGGCAGTTTTTGCAAGGGATTGATAAATGTGACGGATTTTATTATGCGAAGCTTGTCAGAGGATAAAATATGGACATAAAATCAATGTATATAGAGGAATTAAATGAATGGATGAAGCAAAAGGGACAGCCGTCATTCCGGGCAAAGCAGATTTTTGAGTGGATGCACAAAAAATATGTTCCGGATGTGGAGAATATGACAAACATTCCCAAGGAACTGAGAACATTTATTGCAGATGACGATTTTGTATGCATTAAGGAGCAAATGCGTCAGACATCCAAAACAGACGGTACAATAAAATTTCTTTACAGGCTTCACGACGACCAGATGATTGAGACTGTATTTATGAGACATGAATACGGAAATTCCATATGTATATCATCACAGGCAGGATGCAGGATGGGATGTAAATTCTGTGCATCAACAATTGGAGGACTTATAAGAAATCTGACGGCTTCCGAGATGCTGGAACAGGTATACGCATCCATGAGGGCAACCGGAGAACGGATATCAAACATTGTTGTGATGGGAACTGGAGAGCCGCTTGATAACTATGAGAACCTTGTAAGGTTTATACGCCTTATATCCGACGAAAATGGATATAATATAAGTCAGCGTAATATAACCGTTTCGAGCTGTGGGATAGCGCCAATGATAAAAAAACTTGCAGATGAGGAATTTACGATAACCTTTGCCTTATCCTTGCATGCACCTACAGACGAGGAACGTAAAAAGCTGATGCCCATAGCTGCAAAATACAATCTGGATGAAGTTATGGATGCTTGTAGATATTATTTTGATAAAACAGGAAGAAGGCTTACCTTTGAATATAGTCTTGTGAAAGGGCAGAATGACAGTGTAGTGCAGGCTGAAATGCTTGCAAAGCTGCTGAAAGGAATAAACTGTCATGTGAATTTAATACCTGTAAACCCTATATCTGAGAGAAATTATTGTAAAAGTGATAAGAATTCTGTCGAAAAATTTAAATTAGCACTTGAAAAAAAATCAATTAATGTTACTATAAGAAGGAGTGTGGGTAGCAATATTGACGCTGCCTGTGGACAATTGAGACGACAATACATAAAAAATAATCAGGAGGAAGCTGATGAAATCATGCGGAAAAACTGATACAGGCAATAAGAGAAGCAATAATCAGGACAGTATATTTTATAGTGATAAACCAATAGGAATGATGCCGAATCTGTACATAGTTGCAGATGGAATGGGCGGTCACAGCGCCGGAGACAAAGCATCACGTATGGCAATAGACATTACCGTTGATTTTATAAAGGATTCCACGTTGGAAAATCCCCTTGCCATTTTAAAAAGGGCAATGGTGTATGCAAATAATGAAATATTCAAGGTGGCAGGAAATGACCCTGATTTGCAGGGTATGGGAACTACAATGGTAGCGGCGATTGCATTGGAAGAAAAACTGTATGTAGCTAATATTGGTGACAGCAGGCTCTATGCCATAAACAGTGACATAAAACAAATAACAATGGATCATTCACTTGTGGAGGAGCTGATCAGAAATGGTGAGCTTGAGAGAAGAAAAGGAAGAAATCATCCGGAAAGAAACATAATCACTAAGGCTATGGGCTCGAAGGAGGAAATTGTTCCAGATTTCTTTGAGGTTGATATCCATAAAGGGGAAAGATTTTTACTTTGCTCGGATGGGTTGTCAAATATGGTTGAGGATGATGAAATCCGTGATATTGTAGTAGAGTACGATGACTTGAAAGAGATGACCCAGGCATTAATTGACAGGGCAAATTACTATGGCGGCTCGGATAACATATCTGTAGTTGTAATAGAAGAGTAATATATTAGATGTCTCATAGATGGCGAGACATATTAGAAAGGTGTAGAATTTATGTTAAGACCAGGAATGATGTTGTGTGATAGATATGAAATACTGGACGTTGTTGGTGCCGGTGGAATGTCTATCGTATACAAGGCAAGATGCCATAGGTTAAACAGGAATGTTGCCATAAAGGTGCTTAAGCCGGAGTTCAGCAATGACAAAAATTTTGTCACTAAGTTTAAGATAGAGGCACAGGCTTCAGCAGGATTGTCACATCCTAATATAGTAAATGTATATGATGTATATGATGACGACGGACTTTATTTCATCGTTATGGAGCTTGTGGATGGAATCACACTTAAGGAATATATTGACCAGAATGGAAGATTATCCATGGACAGGGCCATCGATATATCTGTGCAGATCGCATCCGGTCTTGAGGCTGCCCATGAGAGTCATATTATACACAGGGATATAAAACCGCAGAATATTATTGTGTCCAAAAACGGGAACATAAAAGTAACTGATTTTGGTATTGCAAAGGCAGCATCACCAAATACACTTACCTCAGGTGCAATGGGAAGTGTTCATTACATTTCCCCTGAACAGGCAAGAGGTGGGTACAGTGATGAGAGAAGTGATATTTATTCATTAGGTATCACCATGTATGAAATGGTTACAGGCAGAGTGCCTTTTGACGGAGATAATAACGTCACGATAGCGCTTATGCACATACAAAATGAAATGATATCTCCAAGACAGTACTACCCTGACATATATTCAAGCTTTGAAAAGGTAATACTTAAGGCTACTCAGAAAAAGCCAGAACGAAGATATCTTACTGCAAGTGCTTTGATTGCAGATTTAAAGAGAGTTCAAAATAATCCAAACATAGATATAGTAGTAGCTCCTACTGCTGTGACAAACAGCCCTACTCAGGAGTGGACAAAGGAGGACGTTCAGGCAATTCGTGATGGAAGTGCATATAAAAGTGACAATGTTGCTGATGCATTTCAGGATGAACTCCGTATGCCGGGCTCTTCAGGTGAGATTAAGCCAATTACCGGAATATCACCGATTCCTCCTATCAACAACCAGAGGCTCACTCAGCTTCTTGAGGAGGATGACTGGGAAGACGAATACGAGGAAGAATATGAAACTCCGGCTCCTGTAAAGAAAGGAAATCTCAAGAAGGTGCAGGATTATGATGAGGATGACGAAGAGGAGTATGAGGATGATGGGGACATGGATCCGAAGCTTCGTAAGGCTGTAATTGCAGCAGGAATTGCAACTGCTGTTGTTATTGCAATCATAGTTATGCTGGTGCTCGGAAACTTCCTTGGATGGTTCAAATTCGGCAAGAAAGACAAGAAGACAACCGGTGACTCTGAAAATGAAAAGGTTGTGGATCTTGTGATGCTTGATGTTATGGGTTATTCAGAGGATGCAGCCGTTAAGCTTCTTGACAGGGAAGGCTTTACAAATGTAAAAGTGGAAAGAGAAAAAAATCAGGATGTTCAGGAAGGCTATGTATTCTATCAAAGTGTTGAAAAGGATCAGGTTGTACCTGCAGACGAGAAAATTATAATCAAGGTCAGTGCAGGTGCAGAGGAGATTGATGTTCCTGATGTAAAGGGATATACAGATGAACAGGCATGCACTGTTTTGGAGGAAGCAGGCTTTAAGGTTTCCCATGCTTATGCTTATGATGATGATGTGCCGGAGGATAAGGTAATTTCCCAGAGTCCGGCTGCACATGAAAAGGCAGCAGAAGGCTCTACAGTTACGATAACGGTAAGTAACGGCTCTGAGGTTAAGGATGTCGTTGTGCCAAACTTATTAGGCAAAAATGAATCTGAGGCTATAAACGCAATCAATGAGAAAAAGCTTACACCGGGAACGGTAAAGCATGCATACAGTGACTCTGTTGCTGAGGGTCTTGTTATGTCACAGGATGTTGAGAGCGGCTCAACTGTACATGAGGGAGATACAATCGGATTTACAATAAGTGATGGACCGGAGCCAAAGGAAACAACATACACGGCAAAAGTATCCGGATCTGTAACCTGCAATGACGATTCACTTGACGGTCAGGCAATTACTATTCGATTGCTCTTCAATGGTTCAAATGCAGGTGAGAAAACAATTACTGTAGTATCAGGAACTACTTATGATGTAAGTGCATCTGTTCCGGGTCAGACGTCAAGGGACGGAAGTGCTGACATACAATGTATAGATGGTTCGGGTAATGATGTGACAACATCCTTTACTAAGAGTGTTGCCAGCGTCAACTACGAAGAAGAATAAAGCCTTATGCAGGGAAAGATTATTAAAGGTGTAGGTGGATTTTATTATGTCCACCTGCACAATGATACAGATAATGATTTGTTATATGAGTGTAAGGCAAGGGGAGTCTTCCGGAATCAGAATATCAAACCGTCAGTTGGAGATAATGTTGATATTGATATCGTTGACAGGGAGGCTTTAACCGGCAATATAACCGCCGTATGCGAGAGGTCTAATTCGCTGATAAGACCAGCAGTGACCAACGTTGACCAGGCGGTAATTATTTTTGCCCTGACACAGCCAAAACCGAATTTCAATCTGTTGGACAGATTTCTTATTATGATGTCAACTCAGAATGTTGACACCGTCATATGTCTTAATAAAGCAGATATTTCACAGGATGATACAGGGACTATTGCAGTTCGTGCCTATGAGGCAGCGGGCTATCCGGTCATTATAAGCTCGGTTTATGAAAGTAGGGGACTGGAACAGTTGAGAGAACTGTTACACGGTAAAACGACTGTGCTTGCAGGGCCGTCAGGTGTAGGTAAGTCATCAATATTAAATTGGCTTAAACCGGATGCAAAGGCTGTTACAGGTGAGGTAAGCGAAAAAATCAAACGGGGAAAACATACAACGAGACATTCAGAGCTTATGTGTATTGATGTCGGAACTTATATCATGGATACTCCGGGCTTCAGCTCACTTTATGTGGCAGATATGGAAGCGGAAGATTTGAAAAATTATTATAGAGAGTTTGACAATTATAGTTCGGGTTGTAAATTTAATGGATGTGTTCATATACATGAGCCGGATTGTGGGGTAAAGGCTGCACTTGATGGCGGTCAGATTAGCCGTCTCAGATACGATAATTATGTAAACTTGTATAACGAGATAAAGGACAGGAGGAAATGGTAGTATGAATATACTTTCACCTTCATTGCTGTCAGTAGATTTTAATCATGCTGCTGATGATATTAAAATTATAACAGATGCAGGTGCAAAATGGCTGCATCTTGACGTTATGGATGGTAGCTTTGTACCCAACATTTCATATGGAGCACCGGTTATCAAAGCTTTTCGGGAAACTACGGATGCCTTTTTTGACATTCATCTTATGATAGATGAACCAATAAGATATATTGATGATTTTATCACGGCAGGCGGAGAGATGATAACAATTCATTATGAGGCATGCTCTGATGTAAAAACAACGCTGGAGATTATACGAAGCAAGGGTGCCCAATGTGGCATTGCAATAAAGCCGGGCACTTCTGTTTCTGAGATAGAAAATCTGATTACCGAAGTTGATATGGTACTTGTTATGAGTGTGGAACCGGGATTTGGTGGTCAGAAATTTATGCCTGAGGCATTAGATAAACTGAAGCAGGTAAAGAGACTTGCGAATGAGAAAAATCATAGTCTGCTTATTCAGGTAGATGGTGGAATAAATAAGGATAATGCAAGAAAGGCTGTAGCATCAGGTGCTAATGTTTTGGTAGCCGGTTCTGCTGTTTTTAGCGGAGATAAGGCAGAAAATGTAAAAATGCTTAACGAGCTTATAAACAGTTGATGTTTAATGACAGGATATATAATATGAATGTTTTAATAGTTGCAGGTGGTAACGTAAGTATGCCACTGTTAGAAAAAACGGTAAATGAAAAAAACTACTATGTAATCGGTGTAGATGGTGGACTTGATAGTCTGATTGATGCAGATATTACAGCGAATGCTGCCATTGGAGATTTTGATTCGGCATCTGAATTAGCAAGAGATATATACATGGACAGACAAGGCACAATTTTGTTAAATCAGGAAAAAGACTTTACGGACATGCATGCTGCAGTAAACTCTGCACTTAAGCTTAAGCCGGAGCTTATAACAATACTTGGCGGTACGGGAAGCCGGATAGACCATATGCTAGCAAATATAGGGCTGCTTGCACTTTGCAGAAAGCAGGGAGTTGAAGCAGAACTGATTGATGAGACAAACAGGGTAAGAATTGTGGACAAAAGCTGTATCTTTCGTAAGGAAAAGCAATTTGGAACATATGTGTCATTTATTCCTTTTGCAGAGCCCGTAAAGGGTGTGTGTTTAAAAGGCTTTAAATATGGTTTAGATCATGTCACCGTTGAAAAAATGGAATCAATAGGTGTCAGCAATGAAATCAGAGAGGAGGAAGGCTCTATTTCTATAGATGAGGGATATATGATAGCGATAGAGTCAAAAGATTAACATGACAAAATGGATATTGGCTGCGTTTGCCTGTTACATGCTTGGCATGATAATAATAGGTGCGGCAAATGCAAAGAAAAACAAAAATGCAGATGATTATTTCCTCGGAGGAAGAAATCTGGGAGGCTGGGTTGCAGCACTTTCTGCACAGGCATCAGATATGAGTGGATGGCTGCTTATGGGACTTCCGGGTGCAATATATGCATTTGGTGCAAATCAGGCATGGATAGCTATAGGACTTTTTATTGGTACTGTATTTAACTGGCTGTTTATTTCGGGACCACTCAGGAGATATACGATTAAAGCCGGAAATGCCATGACAATACCGGAGTACTTAAGCAACAGGTTTAGGGATAATAAAAATATTTTAAAGGCTGTCTCATCCGTAGTTATAGTTATATTTTTCCTTGTATATACTGCGTCTGCATTTGCTGCAGGAGGTAAGCTGTTTGCCTCAGTAACGAAGATGGATTACCATCAGGCTCTTACACTTGGTGCTGTTGTTATACTTATATATACATTTCTTGGTGGATTCCTTGCTGTATGTACAACGGATTTCATTCAGGGAACAATGATGCTTATAGGAATACTTACGGTTCCTATTGTTGCGGTTATCGTTATGGGTAGTGGATATATCATTCCTAATCTGATTGACAGCGGACTGAATACAAGTGCAAGGGAATTCCTCAACATATTCTATGAAAATGGGGAGCCTATTACAGTTACAAGTGTTTTGTCACAGCTTGCATGGGGCTTAGGCTACTGTGGTATGCCTCATATTCTTGTGAGATTTATGGCTGTAAGGGATGAAAAAGAGCTTGGAAAATCAAGAAAGGTTGCAATTGTGTGGGTTCTTCTTTCACTTGCAGTTGCATGTATTATAGGCGTAATTGGAAGGGCATATCTTTATCCAACGGTGCTCTCAACAGCAGATGGTGCAAATGAAAATGTATACATTGAAATGATTAAAAAGCTTTTTATGAATGATATTTCACTTCCTTTTATAGGAGGACTGCTTCTCTGTGGAATACTTGCTGCTATAATGTCAACAGCGGATTCACAGCTTTTAGTTGCATCGTCATCCGTTGCAAAGGATTTGTGCAAGGGAGTATTTTTCAAGAAACTCACAGACAAGCAGATTCTTATCATTGCAAGAGTTACTGTAGTAGTTGTTGCTGTTATCGCATACTTTATTGCGTGGAATCCAAACTCAAGCATTATGGGGCTTGTATCTGATGCATGGGCAGGACTCGGAAGTGCTTTTGGTCCTACAATATTGATGTCTCTTTACTGGAAACGTACAAATCTTGCAGGCGCAGCGGCAGGTATGATAAGCGGCGGTGCAACGGTTATTGTATGGGATTATATAAAGCTTGTTGAGGATACCGTTGTGAATGAGGTAACGGGCAAGGAAGAAATTATAAGACAGACACTTGCAAATTCAACGGGTGTTTACTCGCTGCTTGTAGGATTTTTTGTAAGCCTTTTATTTATCGTTGTCTTTACTCTTATTACAAAGCCTGTATCACAGGACATAATAGAAGAATTTGAAACTGTTAAGAACGGAAATATATAAAAGTAAAAGTGCCGGTATAGTATAGCCGGCACTTTTTTAGCGTGTATAAACTTAAAGAGAGGATTTATGAAAAAACTATACTCATAGTATAATCATAAAATATGAACAAATTATGACAAGAATAACAACATTGTGTAAAAAAGGAAAAAAATTATGTTCATAAATTTAATTGTCGTAGGCTCTGTGAAAGAAATTTATTATAGGGAAAAAATAGATTGGTATATAAAAAAGATAAAGGCCTTTGCAAATATTAATCTGATTGAAATTCCCGATGAGCCCATACCTCAGAATGCAAAGGGACTTATATTTGAAAGAATTAAGGAGACTGAGGGTCGACGTATACTGGAAAAAATAAAAAATACGGATTACGTTGTGGTACTGTGCATAGATGGCAATATAGCGAAGGAGCATGGAACATGGAAAAGTATATTTAATAAGGCAGAGAAAGCGGAGTGTATTACATTTATTATTGGCGGCTCACTGGGGTTGTCAAAAAATGTCATATCACGTGCAGACTATAAATTAAGCTTCTCCCCAATGACATTTCCCCACCAGCTTATGAGAGTTATGCTCTTAGAGCAGATATATGGTTTTATTTGTGATAGGTAATATTGTTAAGGATTGTGAAAGCCCTGTAAATTTGTTCTGTCAGGGAAACGCATGTAAGCCCCTCATCCATATGAAGATGGGACAGTGCAAATGAGAGGTCGGCTTTTTCATAAATAAAGCTGTTTGATAAAAAAACCTCTATTTTTGAAAATCCGTTTACACAAATACGGTTGATTTCAGAGGCAAGCTGTGGTGAGTCAATCAGGTCCGCACATGGATTTACATTTATTACATAAGCGCCAGCCTTTGGGGATATATCCTCAAGCTTTTTGTGGAACGAAAGCTTAATTTTGCAAAAAGCAGATATTCTTTTGATATATTCATCCGTCGCAGACTGAAAATTTGCATCTAAACGTCTGCCGGTAAGATGTATTTGTATTTCCATGACAATGCCTTTCATTTAAATAATTAAAATAATTGTAACATGTATCTTCTAAAACTTCAAAAAAAATGTTATTATGAAAGTTGGGAGCTTGGAAGAAAATGAGGTCATGACATGATAGATACAAAAAAGAGAAAACTGTTGGTATTAGATATAGATGGAACACTTGTAAATTCAAAAAAGGAAATAACTCCAAAAACATTGGAGGCACTTTTAGAAATACAAAATATGGGGCATGTAGTGGCACTTGCATCAGGGAGGCCTTATCCCGGAATGGAGAAGTATGCAAAGCAAATCGGGCTCGACAGGTTTGGCGGCTATGCATTATCCTTTAACGGAGGACTTATCATAAAGTGTGACACAAAGGAGGAGGTATATAAAAATACCATTCCAAACCGATTTGCCAAGCCCATATATGATTATGCAATAAATAACGGACTTGGAATGGTTACATATGAGGGTGACACTGTTCTGACAGGAACTGCTGTTGATGAGTATATGGAATATGAAGCCAGACTAAATTTTTTAACGCTGAAACGTCTTGACAACTTTTTGGAATATGTTAATTTTGATATGATAAAATGTCTTCTTACAGCTCCGGTTGAAACAGCAAGGGAACACGAGCTGGCACTGGCAGATTTACTTGGAGAGGACTTAAATGTTTTTCGTTCTGAACCATATTTTATTGAGATAACAACAAAGGGAGTAGACAAAGCAAAGAGTCTTAATGTGCTCCTCGATATATTAAAAATTGAGAGAGAAAATTCAATCTGCTGCGGAGATGGCTTTAATGATCTTACAATGGTTCAGTTTGGCGGAGTAGGTGTTGCAATGGCAAACGCACAGCAGATTATAAAGGATAATGCAGATTATATAACAGCTTCATGCGATGAGGATGGAATTGTACAGGTTATAGATAAGTTTATAAAGTAACAGAGGTAAGATTAAGTGATATCAGGAAATGTACACACACGGGATTTAAAACACAACAGACCATATTATGTTATAAACTATGCGAAACAGAATATGGCAGATACTGTGACAGATTTTGAAAATTGCAGATGGGTTGCCCATAATGTATCAAGAGAGTTTCTGGACAGTGATTTCTTTTTGCTTGTTAAATCAATTAAGGAATTAGAGGGACTTCATTGTGACTGGGAGGCACTTGACATTGATTTTACAATTAATGATGATGGGGTGAAAATAATACACGCTGAAAAGCTGGAGGACATATCGGAAGTACCCAGAGCTATGAGCGATAAGGAATTTATTGATACAAAGTCAATCGCTAAGTGCATTTATCTGGATACCCATCATATGCTGTCTGATGGTGCATATTTAAATCTTTTACGACTTTTGGGAAACAATCCGAAACCCCTTGAATTTTCCTTGTTGAAGGAATTTATCGATACAGGCGGATGGAATGATGTTATCACCTGTATGGGATATGAGGGAAATGAGAATGAGCTTTTCTTCAGAATAGGAAACAAGCCATATACCTCGTTAAACAATATGTTCTTAGGACTTATGCCCGTGGGACTTAGGGTAATGACCAAATATAAACTGGAAAATTATTATGAGCAGTATGTGAGGGACAACAAAAGCAGGGGACAAACCTTTGAGAAAAGTGTACTGTTTGACTCGTATGCACCAGATACGGCAGAGCGGCTTATGGGCTTAAAGGAGTATGGTTTTGCAGATGATGAAATTACGGAGCTTACAGAGGCACTGAAAAATCAAACGATAAGTGTTGTTGAAAATTACAGCTTTATGAATGATAAATATAATCAGGGGCTTGAAAAAATGAAAAAGCTTCGGGAAAAGATTTATGAAAGTGAGCCGTTTTCAGAGAGCAATTCAATGAAGCTTAACAGATATGTAGAAAAGCTTGTTGTGGCAATCAGAAATTATGTTGCTCCGGCACTTATGTATCAGGAAAGATGTGTTAATATTTCTAAAGGCTACTGCGAGATTCTTGAACCGGATGATAAAGACACAAGGGAAATGCTTTATAAATTAAGCAGGGAAATGTGGACAAACGTAAAAAGGGCTGAGCGGTATGAGGGAATATTTAATATAAGGATGAATGCGCGAGGCAATAAGGACGTGTGGGATATACCTTTTGGCGATGAGAAATCATCCTGCAAAATTTCTACGGATACAATAAAAAAAGCATTGGAACAGACAAAAATAGATTTGGAACCTGAGCTTTTTGTAGAATTTATATCGAATTCCGTAGAGAGTGAGAAAAAAATCATGCAGGAATTTATTGATGATGTAAGGCTTGTTATGGGTATAATAATAAGGCTGGGTGGATTGCTTGGTATTGAATATGAGGATATGTCATATCTGGAGGTGAGGGATTTACTTTCATACCACAGTCGCGACTCATATATACATATTATTCAGAGCCGAAGACATATGTATCATGCCAACACATACGTTGTGCTCCCCAAGCTCATTTGTGATGTCGGAGATATAGATATTATTGATGAGAGATAGAGTGCTTGTTTTAATTGTAACGTTGGTGTATAATGCAAGGATGAATATGACAAAGGAGAGTGAATATGGGATTTTTTAAAGATTTCAAGAGAGATTTTGCTCAGGCGGTTAATGAACTTATGCCTGATAAAGATGAACTTGCAAATGAATATGATGATGAAGATATGGTAAATACCTTCGATGAAAATGATAACATGGATATCGCTCCAGAGGATTTAATAGATGATTTTGACAATTATTCTATAGATGATAGATTTAACAGGGGCAGCTTTGCAGATAGAAAAAAAGCAAGACAAGCTCAGGCAGAATATGAAAGCTTGAGAAAAGAATACGAGAGCTACGGCATGAAAGATACAGGTAAGCAGGAGTCGATTGAGGACTTGCTAAAGGATATTGAAAGTGCGGGAGCTGTAAATGAGCAGATGGAGATTCCTGCGGAAATTATTGAAAGTGTTACAAAGCCGGAACCGGAGTCTGTAAATAGCAGTAAGGATGAACTTAAGGAAACAGACAAGCTGGATGATGTCAATATGCTTGAAAATACGGAGGATGCAGTTAAGGTTGATGTTGCAGGTGAGGATGCTGTGATACCAGAACCGGAACCAATACCGGAGCCTGAACCAGAGCCAGAACCGGAACCAATACCGGAGCCTGAACCAGAGCCAGAACCGGAACCAATACCGGAGCCTGAACCAGAGCCAAAACCGGCACCGATACCAAAACCGGTACCAAGGCAGGCACCAAAACCGGTACAACGGACTGAGCCGAGGCAGGCACCAAAACAAGCGTCTGAACCAAGTAGGAGACCATCAGACAGTTTAATGGGCTTAAATATTGAGCAGGATGAATTAGCGGACATTCTTAAAAATGCAAAAACTGCAGACGAGGTAAGAGAAGCGATTCAGCGTGCAAGGGCGCAGGAAAGAGAAAGAACCAATGAGGCTGTCTCCAAGGTAGTGGATGAGGTAAAAGGAAAGATAAAAATAAGACCAAAATCTACGCTAAGCCCGGCAGTAAAAAAAGAAGTAATAAAACCTGAACCACCAAAACAGGAAAAAACGGTAATACCGACAAGACAGGAAAAAAGAATACAAGTAGTACCAGATCAAGAGGAGGACACTATGGCGGAAGTAGCACAGCAGGACACAGTAATAGAAGAAAAGGAACAAAACAGCGAAGTTTCAGCAGAAGATACAACATTTATCACGAAAGGAACAGTTGTAAGAGGTAATTTAGAGACAGATGGATGTATTGACATTATCGGTACTGTAGAGGGTGATGTTGACTGTAAGGGTAAGCTTATTATAGGCGGAAACATTATAGGAAACGTAAAAGCAGGAGAGATATATGCCAATGCTGCTAAGATTGAGGGTGAGATAAATACGACAGGCAGTGTAAAGATAGGCGTTGGTTCTGTGGTAGTGGGAAATGTTATAGCCGAGTCTGCAGTTGTTGCAGGTGCCGTAAATGGCGATATCGATGTTCAGGGACCGGTTATAGTTGACTCAACTGCTGTTATTATGGGAAATATTAAATCACGTTCCGTACAGATTAATAACGGAGCTGTTATTGAGGGATTTTGTTCACAATGTTATGCAGAGATAGATGTTAAGAGCTTTTTTGGGTAGGAGATAGTAATATATGGACATGAAACGGATACTTTTGAAGCTTTCAGGAGAGGCTTTGGCAGGTGATAAAAAGACCGGCTTTGACGAAACAACCGTAAAGGAGGTTGCACGTCAGATAAAGGAAATCGTTGAAAAAGGTATACAGGTAAGTATCGTTATCGGCGGCGGAAACTTCTGGAGAGGCAGAACAAGTGACAACATGGACAGGGTAAAAGCAGACCAGATTGGTATGCTGGCAACGGTTATGAACTGTATATACACAGCGGATATGTTAAGGGATTGTGGTATTAAAACGCATATTATGACGCCTTTTGCATGTGGAAGTATGACAGAACTTTTCTCAAAAGATAAGGCAATCGAATACTTAGAGTCAGGCGAGGTAGTATTCTTCGCAGGAGGAACGGGACACCCGTATTTTTCAACAGATACCTCAACCGTGCTTATGGCTATCGAGGTTTGTGCAGACGTAATATTATCTGCGAAGGCTATAGATGGTGTTTATGACAGCGATCCTAAGCTGAATCCTGATGCTAAAAAATATGACGTCATGAACATAAGTGAAATTATTGATAAAAAGCTTAAGGTGATAGATTTGGCATCGGCAGTTCTTGCAATGGAAAATAATATGCCAATGATGCTTTTTGGGCTTGACGGTGAAGACAGTATTATAAAAGCAGTTACCGGAGGATTTTCGGGTACGCTTATAACGTGTGATTAATACGTATGTAAAACAGGAGGAATGTTATGTTAACTCAATATGAAAGTAAAATGGAAAAAACTCTGGAAAATCTTATATCAGAATATTCAGGAATAAGAGCAGGACGTGCTAATCCACATATATTGGATAAGTTAAAGGTAGATTATTACGGCTCACCTACACCGATTCAAGGGGTGGCAAATGTCACTGTACCTGAGGCACGTACCCTTATGATTACACCTTGGGAAGCAAGCATGATTAAGGAAATAGAAAAGGCTATCATAAATTCCGATTTGGGAGTAAATCCAAATAACGATGGAAAAAATGTACTTATCAACTTTCCGGAGCTTACGGAGGATAGAAGAAAGGATTTAGTCAAGGATATTAAGAAAAAGGGTGAGGCAGCAAAGGTTGCAGTGCGTAACGTGAGACGTGATGCAAATGATGCCTTTAAGAAAATGAATAAGGCAAGTGAGATTTCAGAGGATGAGTTAAAGACAAACGAGGATAAGGTTCAAAAACTCACCGACAAATATATTGCTGAGATTGATAAGGCTGTTGAGGACAAATCAAAGGAAATTCTCACAGTGTAGGTGATTATATTGAAGAAGGAAATTGATGGGGAATTATTAAACATACCTGAGCATGTTGCCATAATTATGGATGGTAACGGAAGATGGGCAAAGAAACGTCTACTTCCGAGAAACATGGGGCATAAGGCAGGTGCAAAGGTTGTTGAGCAAATATGTGAGGATGCACATAATCTTGGAATCAAATATCTTACTGTTTATGCATTTTCTACGGAAAACTGGAAGCGGTCCGTAGAGGAGGTAACAGGGATAATGAACCTGCTTAGGAGCTATCTGAAGGATTGTATTG
The DNA here is from genome assembly GCA_947173945.1 of uncultured Lachnospiraceae bacterium. GTDB lineage: Bacteria > Bacillota > Clostridia > Lachnospirales > Lachnospiraceae > Coprococcus_C. Next base: position 51,238 of record CAMWGV010000004.1, on the reverse strand, counting down.
AGCGTGCATCCAAAAATAATATGAGAGTCAGGATTATAGGAGATAAAACTGTTCTTGACGAAGACATTGTACTGTCCATCGATGAGCTTGAGAAAAAGACAGCCTGCTACGATGGTCTCAATTTTACAATTGCCCTCAATTATGGTGGCAGGGATGAGATAAGGAGAGCTGTGAAAAGAATTGTGTCGGACGGGTGTAAGGGTTTAGTATCACCGGATGATATAGACGAAAAGCTCATCAGTTCTTATCTTGACACATGGGATATGCCGGATCCGGATTTACTTATAAGAACAAGCGGAGAACTCAGATTATCAAACTATCTTATATGGCAGCTTGCATATACGGAGTTCTATTTTACTGATACACTGTGGCCGGATTTCGATATTGGAGAATTAAAGAAAGCAATAAGATATTACAATGGAAGAGACAGAAGGTATGGTGGGGTAAAGTAAATGTTTAAAACGAGGTTTATAAGCGGTGCAGTTCTTGTTGTGCTGGCTATTGCAATTTTATATGTAGGCGGTTACCTGACCGGTGCTACCATGCTTTTACTGTCAGTTGGAGGAGCAATGGAGCTGCTCAGGGTATATAAGCTACATAGGTCTGCAATGGGATTACTTGCATATATATTTACGGTAGCGTATTATGCACTTATTTGTTTTAGTAAGAGTGAATATATTTTGCTGCTGATGGTTTTATATCTGCTCGCGATTCTGACGGTTTATGTTGTGACATATCCTAAATTTAAGGATAGTGATGCAATGGTAACATTTGTATCCTTCTTTTATGTATCTGTAATGCTTTCCTATGTGTACCAGATAAGAGAGATAAAATATGGAGGTGCATTTGTTGTACTGATTTTTATCTGTTCATGGATTAATGATACATGTGCATACTGCGTAGGTGTTAAGCTTGGAAAACATAAAATGACACCGAAGCTTAGCCCCAAAAAAAGTGTGGAGGGCTTGATTGGAGGCCTTTTCGGCGCTGCTTTAGTAGGTGCATGCTACGGAATTTTTTTTAATGCAAAGGTGTATGATATAAACAATTGTCCACTTATTTTTGCAATTGTGTGTGTGCTTGGAGCAGGAATGGCGGTTGTCGGTGATTTAACTGCTTCTGCAATAAAAAGAAATAATGATATTAAGGACTATGGAAAGCTGATTCCGGGACATGGAGGTATACTTGACCGATTTGACAGTATGATATTTACGGCACCTGTTATTTATTACGGGCTTTATTATCTGATACCTTATTTTGCATAGTATTCTTGATTTAACGTGAGGCGAAAATGAAAAATATAGCTATTATAGGCTCTACAGGATCCATAGGAACGCAGACTCTTGATATAGTGAGGGCAAATAAAGACCTTAGGGTTGTTGCACTTGCAGCAGGGGCAAATGTGGAGCTTCTTGAAAAACAGGCTAGAGAGTTTAAGCCTGATATAATTGGAATCTGGAGTGAGGACAAGGCGAGGAACCTAAGACAAGCCTTGTCTGAATTTAATATACGGGTAGTTTCCGGTATGGATGGACTGATTGAAATAGCTGCTATGTCAGCTTCAGACATACTTGTTACGGCAATCGTGGGAATGATAGGAATAAGACCCACAGTTGAAGCAATAAAGGCAGGGAAAGATATAGCACTTGCCAATAAGGAAACGCTTGTGACAGCAGGACATATTATTATGCCTCTCGCAAAGGAGCATGGAGTAAAAATTTTGCCGGTTGACAGTGAGCACTCTGCTATATTCCAGTGCATACATGGAGAAATCGGTGTGGGCAATAAAATAAGCAGACTGTTAATAACCGCATCCGGTGGACCTTTCAGAGGGAAGGATAGCTCGTATCTTGAGAACGTTACGGTTGATGATGCATTAAAGCATCCAAACTGGGCGATGGGAAAAAAAATAACAATAGATTCGGCTACTCTTGTAAACAAAGGGCTGGAGGTTATTGAAGCGAGATGGCTTTTTGACGTGACGCCTGAAAATATCGAGGTTGTTGTACAGCCACAGAGTATTATTCATTCTATGGTTGAATTTGAGGATGGCTCCATAAAGGCACAGCTCGGAACACCTGATATGAAGCTGCCGATACAATATGCACTTTTTTATCCGGAGAGACGTTATCTTGCAGGAGACAGGCTTGATTTTAAAAAGTTGTCAGAAATAATAATAGATAAACCTGACAGGGAGACATTTAAAGGATTGGACTTTGCATATAATGCTTTAGAGGCGGGAGGTTCCATGCCGACGGTTTTTAATGCAGCAAATGAGAGAGCAGTTGCCCTTTTCTTAGAGGGAAGAATAAAATTTACGGATATATACAATATAATTGATGCATGTATGAGAGAACATAAGGTTATAGAAAATCCATCACTTTCTAACATATTTGATACGGAAAACAATGTGTATGAATATATAAATCAGATTTTAAGGAGATAGTATGAACATTTTATTAATTGTTTTAGTATTTGGCGTGATTGTATTCATCCATGAGCTTGGACATTTCATATTTGCCAAGCTCAATAAAATAGCTGTTGCTGAATTTTCAATTGGTATGGGACCTGCTATTTTCTCGACTACCAAGAAAGATACAAAATATTCTTTGAGAATACTACCAATAGGAGGCTACTGCCTTATGGTAGGGGAGGACAGTGAGAGCGATGATGAAAATGCGTTTGGTAACAAGCCTGTATGGGCGAGAATGCTTGTTGTACTTGCAGGACCGTTTTTCAATTTTATTCTTGCATTTTTGTTCTCTATTATACTGATACATTTTACCGGATGTGATCCGGCTGTGATTTTTGAGGTTCAGGAAGGTGGAGCAGCAGAACTTGCAGGGATAAAGCAGGGAGACACTATACTGGAGTTGAACGGAAAGACAATATACAACTATAGGGAGCTGCTTTTGTCGAGACAAATTGATGACCCTAAGGCTGACGTAACACTTCTTATGCAGGGCAAAAACAATGAAACCTATGAGGTTGTTGTCACACCTATTGCTGATGAAAAGGGAGAGTATAAGCTCGGAGTAAATGGCGGATATGTAGCATCTGACGGAATCGCAATGGACTTAAAATATGCGACCTATGAACTAAGATACTGGGTTAAGGCAACAATAACAAGCCTTAAGATGATATTTACCGGAAGGGTCAAAGGAAATGATGTAATGGGACCTGTAGGTGTAGGTGGTCAGATGAATGACATTATTGAGGAGGTTAAGGAGGAGAGTAGCTCAACGAAGGAAGCTGTTATAAATGTACTGCTTAACATGATTAACTGGTGCATACTCCTGTCCGTAAATTTGGGAATTATGAACTTACTTCCGATACCTGCTCTAGATGGTGGAAGATTTTTATTCCTTCTTGTTGAGGCCGTGCGGAGAAAAAAGATACCGGAGGAAAAGGAAGCAATCGTAAACCTTGTAGGCTTTGTAGTTCTTATAGGTATTATGGTACTGGTATTTTTTAATGACATAAGGAATGTGTTTTTTTAAGGTAACTGTATAAGAGGAAGTATATCGGTACTGCCGGATGAAAAGAGGTATAGGAATGAAAAGAAACCATAGAGAAACGACAAGAATTGTGTCTATAGGAACCGTTGACATTGGTGGTGGAAATGCAGTTGCTATCCAGTCAATGACAAATACGGATACAGCGGATGTGGACGCAACGGTAAAGCAGATACTGGATTTGGAGGCTGCCGGATGTCAGATTGTACGCTCCACTGCAAATACTATGGAGGCAGCATGTGCATTTGACAAAATAAAGGAAAGAATTCATATACCTATCGTGGCAGATATACATTTTGATTACAGGCTGGCAATTGCCGCAATCGAGCATGGTGCTGACAAAATAAGAATTAATCCGGGGAATATAGGTGGTGAGGATAACCTGAAACAGGTTGTAGCTGCTGCAAAGGCCCGCAGTATACCTATTAGGGTAGGCGTAAATTCAGGCTCACTTGAAAAACAGCTTGTAGAAAAATATGGCGGGGTTACTGCTGAGGGGATAGTGGAGAGCGCACTTGACAAGGTATCAATGATTGAAAAATGTGGATATGACAATATTGTTATAAGCATTAAGTCATCCGATGTTATGATGTGTGTACATGCGCATGAGCTGATTGCCGGGCATACAAATTATCCATTGCATGTAGGTATAACAGAGGCAGGAACCTTATACAGGGGAAATATAAAGTCAGCGGTTGGCCTTGGCCTTATTTTGGGACAGGGAATTGGTGATACGATAAGAGTATCGCTTACAAGCAATCCGGTTGATGAGATTATTTCAGCAAAAACGATTCTCAGAACACTCAAGCTCAGGAATGATGGAATAGAGCTTGTTTCGTGTCCGACATGTGGAAGAACCAAAATAGATCTTATAGGTCTTGCAGGACAGGTGGAAAAAATGATTCAGGAGTACGACCATCTGAACATTAAAGTGGCAGTTATGGGATGCGCAGTAAATGGACCGGGTGAGGCTAAGGAGGCAGAGCTTGGAATCGCAGGCGGAGAAGGGGAAGGATTGCTTTTTAAGTATGGAGAAATTGTCAAGAAGCTGCCACAGGACGAACTGCTTGGCGCTTTGAAATACGAATTGGATAATTGGGGTTAATATTTATGGATAGAAAGCTTTTTAAGGACGTATTTCCGGATTTAAAGCTGGATAATAAAATAAAAGATATAATCAGTGAGACTGAAGTAAAGAAGATAACCATGTTCAAATCAAAGAGAAAAATGGTTATCTCTTTAGTTAGTAAGAATCTTATTGCCAAGGAATTAATATACAGGGCTGAAGCTGCAGTTTCTGAATTTATTTTTGGCGGTTCGGAAAAAAGCTGTATCATAGAGGACCGTTATGAGCTGTCGAAGCAGTATAATCTTATGCAGCTTACAAATATATATAAGGACAGCTTTTTGGAGGAAATAAAGCAGGTAAGCTACGTTGATTTCAGGCTGTTAAACAAAGCAGAGTGGTATTATAACGGGAATATACTTACGCTTGCATTGGAGGACAGCAATTTATCAAGAAGCCATTCGGCATATATAAAGGAATATCTTGAGACTACATATAAGAACAGATTTAACATGGATGTCATGGTAGGCTTTGATTATACGGAGGAGCAAAAGGTAAGTCTCCGGGCAGCAAATGAGGAACGGTTAAGACAGGAGCTTGCGGCTATACAAATTCATGTCCAGGAAGAAAACCATGAGAGCAGTAAGGAAGAAAAGAATGAAACAGACAAAACAATTGAATCGGATAAAACAAATGTAGAAGCTGCTCCAAAGTCCGTGGCAAAGGCTTCGCCAAAGCCACAAAAAACCAATGAGAAGACATATGAAAAGAAATACGAAAAAAGCAAAAGCGGATCAGATCCGGATGTATTTTACGGCAGAAATTGTGAGGGCGATATCGTACAAATCAATGAATTGTACGATGGAGTTGGTACCGTATGTATACATGGACAGGTTGTTTTTCTGGAGGACAGGGAGCTTAAAAGCGGTAAGTTTTTAATAAACGGACATATTACTGATTTTACGGATACGATTGCCTTTAAGGTTTTTGCTGCACCGGAGGACAGAGAACCTTTGCTGGAGGAGCTTAAAAAGGGAAGCTTTTATATTATAAAAGGTGTTCCGCTATATGACTCATATACAAAAGAGGTAGCTGTATCTTCCATAGCAGGAATTAAGCATGCAAATGATTTTAGGGAAAAGCGTGTTGATACCTCTATTGAGAAAAGGGTGGAACTGCATCTTCATACTGTTATGAGTGAAATGGACAGTGTTGTCGATATCGGAAAGGTTATAAAGAGAGCAAAGGAATGGGGACACAAGGCTATGGCTATAACCGATCATGGTGTTGTGCAGGCGTTTCCTATTGCTAACCATATGGTGGATAAGGATGAAGATTTTAAAATAATATATGGCGTAGAGGGATATTTTGTCGATGATTTAAAGGACTTGGTAATCAATGATAAGGGACAGGATATTGATACGGAATATGTTGTTTTTGATATAGAGACAACGGGTCTTAGTCCAAGGTTTAATAAAATAATTGAAATAGGGGCAGTCAGGGTAAAAAATGGAAAGATCTGTGATACATATTCCCGCTTTGTAAATCCTGAGATACCGATACCGTATAATATAACAAAGCTTACATCCATAAATGACAATATGGTTATGGATGCACCGCCAATAGAGCAGATTCTTCCGGAATTTCTCGATTATGTAGGGGATGCTGTGGTTGTTGCACATAATGCTTCCTTTGATACAGGCTTTATTAAGGAGTTTGCAAAAAGGCAGGGGCTCACTTTTGACAATACGATTATGGATACAATGACACTTGCCCATATTCTCATTCCGGAACTTGGAAAATACACTTTGGACAGACTGTGTAAGCAGTTTAACGTTTCACTTTTAAATCATCACAGAGCATGTGATGATGCACGTGCCACAGCAGAGATATTTGTAAAAATGCTGAAAATGCTTTATGAGAGAAACATCAATACAATAGCCGGACTTAATACTATGAGCCATACATCAGCAGATGCAGTAAAAAAGGCAAAAACGTATCATGGAATTATTCTCGTGAAAAATGAGATTGGAAGGGTGAATCTCTACAGGCTTATATCGGAGTCACACATCAATTATTTTGCAAGACGTCCGAGGATACCTAAGAGCCTTATAAACAAATACAGAGAGGGACTGATAATCGGCTCCGCATGTGAGGCTGGAGAGCTTTACAAGGCTATGCTCTACAATGAGAGTGAGGATGAAATAACAAGGCTTGCAAATTTCTATGATTATTATGAAATACAGCCTACGGGTAACAATATGTTTTTACTGGACAAGGAAAGTGCTCCGGTAAAAACAGTTGAAGATCTGGAGGATGTAAACAGGAGAATTGTTGAGCTTGGACATCAGTTTAACAAGCCTGTAGTTGCAACCTGTGATGTTCATTTCCTTGATCCCGAGGATGAGATATACAGAAGAATTATTATGGCGGGAAAGGGCTTTGCCGATGCTGACAGACAGCCACCCCTTTATTACAGAACGACTGAGGAAATGCTTGAGGAATTCCGGTACCTGGGCAGTGATCTCGCAAAAGAGGTTGTTATTACAAACACAAATAAAATAGCTGACATGATTGAAAAAATATCACCTGTAAGACCGGATAAACAGCCTCCGATTATTGAAAATTCGGATGAAACGTTAAAGACGATATGTTATGACAAGGCACATGAAATTTATGGCCCGAATCTTCCTGACATAGTAGTCGAAAGGCTGGAGAGGGAGTTAAACTCCATTATAACAAATGGATTTGCGGTTATGTATATCATAGCCCAGAAGCTGGTGTGGCGCTCGAATGATGATGGATACCTGGTAGGCTCAAGAGGTTCGGTAGGGTCATCATTTGTTGCAACAATGGCGGGAATTACAGAGGTAAATCCACTTCCTGCCCACTATATATGTCCGAATTGTTATTATACTGATTTTGATTCTGAGGATGTGAGACAATACAGCGGACGTTCCGGCTGTGACATGCCTGATAAGGCATGCCCAAAATGTGGGACAAATATGAAAAAGGAAGGACATGACATACCATTTGAGACGTTTCTCGGATTTAAGGGAGACAAGGAGCCGGATATTGACCTTAACTTTTCAGGAGAATACCAGCCGAATGCACATGCTTATACGGAAGAGCTTTTCGGAAAGGGGAAAGCATTTCGTGCAGGAACAATCGGCACGATGGCAGAAAAGACAGCATTTGGATATGTTTATAATTATTTCAAGGATAAGGGTGAGGAAAAAAGACGCTGTGAAATGGAGCGGCTTGCTGTAGGATGTACAGGTGTTAAACGGACAACAGGACAGCATCCGGGAGGAATGATAGTTCTGCCAAGGCATGAAGAGATATATTCCTTTACCCCGATACAAAAGCCTGCAAATGATATGACGACAGATATAATCACTACCCATTTTGAGTATCATTCTATTGACCATAACCTTTTAAAGCTTGATATACTCGGACACGACGATCCTACCATGATAAGGCGTCTGGAGGATTTAACAGGTACAAACGCAAAGGATATACCTCTTGATGATGCAAAAGTAATGTCACTTTTTCATAATACGGAAGCACTTAATATAACGCCTGATATGATAGGAGGAACAAAGCTTGGTTCTCTTGGAATACCGGAGTTTGGTACAGAGTTTGCAATGCAGATGCTTATAGACACAAATCCAAAATCATTTTCGGATCTGGTGCGTATTGCAGGGCTTTCCCATGGTACAGATGTGTGGCTGGGAAATGCACAGACACTTATTTCGGAGGGTACCTGTGAGTTGTCATCAGCCATATGTACCCGTGACGATATCATGATATATCTGATACATATGGGTATGGAGTCAGGAAAAGCATTCACAATTATGGAAAGCGTGAGAAAGGGCAAGGGCTTAAAGCCTGAGTGGGAAGAGGAAATGCTGGCACATGATGTGCCTGAATGGTACATATGGTCATGTAAAAAAATAAAGTATATGTTCCCGAAAGCTCATGCTGCAGCGTATGTAATGATGGCATGGAGAATAGCATGGTATAAGGTTAACCATCCTCTTGCATATTACACGGCATTTTTCAGTATAAGGGCATCTGCCTTTGACTATAAAAGTATGTGCCTCGGCAGAGAGCATTTAGAGGAATGTATGAAGGAACTGCAAAAGATAGACAAGAATGCCCAGACCGCAAAGGAACAGGCTACTCTTCGTGATATGAAGATTGTACAGGAAATGTACGCAAGAGGCATTGAATTTATGCCAATCGATATCTACAGAGCAGAGGCTGACAGATTTCAGATTATTGACGGAAAAATCATGCCAAGTTTTGCGTCATTGCAGGGAATGGGTGAAAAGGCAGCAGCAGACCTTCAGGCAGCAGCGAAAAATGGAACGTTTACATCACTGGAGGATATCCGGACAAGGGGAAAGGTGTCAAAAACCATCATTGATGATATGAAGGAGCTTGGAATACTAAATGATTTGCCGGAAACAAACCAGTACGATTTCTTTTCTCTGTTGAAATAAAACAGGGGGCTGTTCTTATTAAGAGTAGCTTACATTGAATTGCCTGCATATTACAGTTATGCTAGATACACATAAAACCGTTTGAAGACGTCGGCACTTGAGTTGTGATTCAGATGCATATACAGACAGCATGGAAAAACACGCTCTCACTCGTCTCAGACGTAGCGGTACTAAAAATTGCCAGTTTAAGATATTTCTAATATAAAGATATCTTAGACTGGCAATTTAAGTACCGACGTCTTCAAACGGTTTTCCCATGCTGTCTGTATATGCATCTGAATCACAACTCTTAGTACCGTTACGTCTGATACGAGCGAAAGCATGTTTTATGTGTATCTAGCATAACTGTAATATGCAGGCAGTTCATTGCTTTGTTCTTGATAGGAACAGCCCCTTGTTTCCGTTCTGAAAAGGATTTATTCTTTTTGCTTGTTTTCTGCGGTAAGCTTTGCATATTCACGCTTGCGTTTTGAAAGCTCAATGCCTGAAAGTGGTGCTGCAACAGTTTCTATGCAGAGCATAAGTGTTATGAAAAATACACATAGGGTACATATGAGAGAGTAAATATAAACCTCAGAACCATTGTTGCCTGCAAGATTTACGATGCAGTCCTTAATAGCGATAGGAGCAAGCATGATTATATAAAGTCCTGTGTAAATAAAGTCAGCCTCAATACGTTCCTCCTCGGAATCAATAAGCATAATAAGAGGAATAATCAGGAACGCTACAGACTGCTCTTTAGCCATGAAAGGAGCACAGGCTGCGATGAGGGAAAGTGCAAGAACCGTACGCCATTTTGACTTTGATGTGCAGGCACAAACAAGGAGAATCAAAACTATTATGCCCCATATAATAAGCAATGCAGGAGTGCTTTCAATTAAGCCTTTGCCCATGCAGAGACTTAAGAGGTTGATACCTGATATAATGTCAATTCTATAAGCAATGCCGGTTGACAGTGCATCTACAGCAGCCGCTTTAATGTTTGCAAAATAATATCCGAGTCTGCCTAAACCGCCAAATGCAAATATAGGAAGGAAGAATAAAAGTGCAAAATAAAGAAGACACCGGAGTGCATTCGGAATACGTTTTTTTCTAAATGACAGTATGATAAATATAATCGGATATATACTGAGACCTGATGCAACAGCAAGTGCGATATGTGAACATTCACGGATAACCTTGTCGTCACTGTCATATCCGTACACATATATGCATGTAAGTGCAGCAGTAAGTAAAATGATACTTCCCTGCTCATATAAAAACATAAACGGTGTAGAAAGGAAAATAAGGAAGATAAACCATGTTGTCATCACTTTATTCCCTTTTTTATGTGAGAAAATAACCAGTGCAAATAATAAAGAAGATATCATCATAGCCATAAACAGAATAAGTGTTGACTCGGTAAAATGCTGTAAAAATGATATGTTGTAACCGAATACATCATGCTTGATAAAATATCCTGCAAATTTTCCAACAAACAGCATCAAAGGGGTGGCAGTGAGACCATCCTTGTATGGATTACTTTGTACTGCATTGTAAATTGGCTTGAAAAAATCCAAGTAAGATTCATTATAATAATTATAAATTATGGCATGCATGCTGTAGCCATAAGTGGACATGTTGCAAATCCAAAAAATCACATGGCTGGCTGACAGGGCAATCAGAAAAGCCCATATTATAATTTTACTTCGTTTTTCGTTGGACATCGGTGCTTTCATTTTTGAATATTTCCTTTCATCAAATGTTATTCTATTATTTTATTGTTTCGGCAATAGTATGTCAATTAAAATAAAAAAAGTTGCTATTTTTACATAAATATATTAGAATAGGTCTATATGTTTGAAGGACGTGATGAAATGAATAATCAAAATACACAGGATATAGGAATAATCAAGGAAGCCATGATTGAAGTTCCGGATATACTTGCACAGGTATATGAGGCACTTTCTGAAAAGGGATATAATCCGGTAAGTCAGATAGTCGGATATGTTATGAGTGGTGACCCTACCTATATCACAAGCTATAAAAATGCAAGAAGTCTTATTATGAAAGCAGAGCGCGACGAAATTATAGAAGTTTTACTGGAAAATTATATAGAGACAAGATTAAGATAAGAGGAAACAGTTTTGAGGATAATCGGATTAGACTACGGCACAAAGACAGTTGGTGTTGCACTGAGTGATGAAAACCATATTATAGCTTCGCCATACATGACAATTGAGAGAAAGCATGCAACGAAACTCAGGCAGACCCATGCGGCCATAGAGAAGATTATCAATGAGCAGGATGTAGGACTCATTGTGCTTGGATATCCGAAAATGATGAACAATACTGAGGGAGAACGGGCAGAGAGTACAAACGAATTCAAGGAAGCCCTTGAGAGAAGAACAGGTCTTCCGGTTGTACTTGTGGATGAGAGGCTGACAACGATAGAGGCAGACAGAATACTTGAGGCTACAGGTGTTGCAATAAGTGCAAGAAAACAACACATAGATAAGATGGCAGCTGCCATTATATTACAAAATTATCTGGATATGAAAAAAAATCAGGAACAGGATTAGTTATGGAAGATGGAAAGCTTATATTTGAAACCGAAGATGGAGATGTAGAATTTTTTGTTCTGGAGCAGACGATGCTCGGAGGCATAAATTATATATTAGTAACTGAAGATTTGGACTCTGAGGAGGGAGATTTCCTTATACTAAAAGAAACCGATGGTGAGGGAGATATCGCTTCTTACGAGGTCATGGAGAATGAAAACGAAATAAAAGCCGTGGCAGCTGTATTTAATGAGCTGCTGGACGATATCGATTTGGAGGTATAATTTTGAAGGACAGCAAAAATAAGCCGGTAAAGATCATTCCGTTGGGCGGCCTTGAACAGATCGGAATGAACATTACTGCAATAGAGTATGAGGATAGCATCATAGTAATAGACTGTGGTCTGTCATTTCCTGAGGATGAAATGCTTGGAATAGACTTGGTTATTCCGGATGTTACATACCTTAAGGAAAATGCGGATAAGGTAAAGGGATTGGTTGTTACACATGGACATGAGGATCACATAGGAGCTATACCATATGTTGAAAATGAGATAAATATGCCTATATATGCAACTAAGCTTACAATGGGACTGATTGAACATAAGCTTAGGGAGCATGAAAATATAAACAATGTAAGACGAAAGATTGTTACACATGGACAGATTATTAACCTTGGGTGTTTCCGGATTGAATTTATCAGGACAAACCATTCCATAGTAGATGCAGCAGCGCTTGCAATATATACGCCGGCGGGAATTATAGTTCATACGGGAGATTTTAAGGTTGACTACACACCTGTATTTGGTGAGGTTATCGATTTACCTAGATTCGGAGAACTTGGCAAAAAGGGAGTTTTAGCACTTATGGCTGACTCGACGAATGTGGAAAGACCGGGATATACACAGTCAGAAAAAACAGTAGGTAAAACCTTTGACAATCTGTTTGCAGACAACAAAGACCACAGAATTATTATAGCAACCTTTGCCTCGAATGTTGACAGGGTACAGCAGATAATAAATTCAGCATATAAGTATGGACGAAAGGTTGTAGTTGAGGGCAGGAGCATGGTAAATACCATACAGACTGCAACTGAGCTTGGTTATATCAATATTCCTGATAATACACTCATAGAGATAGAGCGTGTAAATGATTATCCATATGAAAAGATAGTCCTTATCACAACGGGGAGCCAGGGAGAAAACATGGCTGCACTCTCAAGAATTGCGGCATCGATACACAATAAGATTTCCATAATGCCGGGAGATGTTGTAATATTTTCATCACATCCGATACCGGGAAATGAGAAAGCGGTGTTCAAGGTGATAAATGAACTGGAAATGAAAGGTGCACATGTTATATTTCAGGATACACATGTTTCAGGACATGCCTGTCAGGAGGAGCTTAAGCTTATGTATGCACTTACAAAGCCTAAGTATGCAATACCTGTACATGGTGAGTACCGTCACCTTAAACGTCATGCAGAGCTTGCAGTTGAGATGGGAATTCCGAAGGAAAATGTTAAAATACTTTCAACCGGAGATGTGCTTGAGATAGCGGATGATGTGTTCAAACTAGCCGGACGTGTTCCTGCACAGGGCATACTTGTAGACGGACTGGGAGTTGGAGATGTTGGAAATATTGTTCTTCGTGACAGACAGCATTTATCTCAAAATGGCTTACTTATCATAGTAGTTACATTGGAAAAAGAAACGAATCAACTTCTGGCAGGACCGGATATCGTTTCCAGAGGTTTTGTATATGTAAGAGAGTCAGAGACACTTATGGATGATTGTAGGGCAGTTGTTCATGAGGCATTAGATGAATGTCTCATGCATGGAATATCAGACTGGGGCAAAATAAAGTCCAGCATAAAGGATTCACTGGGAGAGTTTCTCTGGAAGCGCACAAAGAGAAGCCCTATGATACTTCCAATTATATCTGAGGTATAAACGAATGAAAGATGTAATCAATGAAAGCAAAAATCTGAACAACCGAATAAAGCAGAGCTGTGAATATAGGGACTATATGGAAAAAAGAAGTGAACTGCTTAAATATCCGGATTTGCATCGTCAGCTTGGAGAGTTCAAAAGAAGAAACAATGAGCTTCAGAACAGGCAGGGGATAAATCCATATGACGAGGTTATAGGATTGGTAAAGGAATACGATGAGCTTATACACAATTCTGTTGTAAGTGATTTTATGAAAGCGGAATTACGTATTTGTAAAATGCTGCAAAAGCTTTATGAGTCAATAGCAGAAGGATTGGAGTTTGATTATTTAGATGAGTAACAGTAAGAAGAAAAAGAAAAAACCAATTGAAGAAACAGTAAGAAAAGGGCTGAAGCATTCGGCGGGCTTTACATGGGGGCTCCTTATAAATGTAATTATAGTATATCTTGTTATACGAATGTTTTCATTTTCATTTAACTTTGCATACAGTGTATTTGGAAATGTTGCATGTGACCCTTCAAGCAGGGAATATGTCGTTGTGGAAATACCGGCCGATTCCTCCTCCTTTGACATAGGAAAGGCTCTGGAGGAAAAAGGCATAATTGACAGCAGATATGTATTTGCGGTTAAGGTAAAAGTCAAAGGCTACGGAGATAAGATTACTTCAGGAAAATACGGACTTTCTGCTTCAATGACATATGATGAAATACTGGACATAATATGTCATATAGAAAAAGAGGAAAAGGAGGACAAGTAGTTCTTGGAGACTTATAGTATGGATAGGGTTTCCGGATTCATAAGGTCCTTTTTGACGGATGACGGTGAACCGCTCAAAGGCTTGTATGACGAGGCGGTTGCAGAGGGAATTCCGGTTATAAGAAAAGAAACAAAAGAATTTATAAAGACTCTGATACGAATGAAAAAGCCTATGCGGATACTGGAAATAGGAGCCGCAATAGGCTATTCGTCGCTTTATATGAGTAGTGTTATGCCCCCTGATGGCAAAATCACTACTATAGAACTTGACGGGGATAGATATGCAAGGGCTGTGTCAAACATAAAGAATATGGGCAGGGAGGATATGATTTCCGTTATACATGGAGATGCGTTGGAGGTTATATCAAATCTTGCAGATGACAGCTTTGATATGATTTTCGTTGATGCAGCAAAGGGGCAGTATATAAATTATCTGCCACAGGTGATGCGGATTATAAAAGATGACGGAATCATCGTATCAGATAATGTTTTGCAGGATGGAGAAATCTTTGAGTCCCATTTTGTAGTCGAAAAAAGAAACAGGACAATTCACGACAGAATGAGGGATTATCTGTATGCAATTACACATGATACCCGTTTGCATACATCCATAAATCCGGTTGGAGATGGAGTTGCAGTTACATGTGTTAGAAAACATAGTGAGAATGAAAACATATGCCTGTAATATAATTTAATGCGGTAACGCCATAAAAGATAAGGGAATAAAAAATGACAGAGAAAGCAAATAACAAACGTCCTGAACTTCTGATACCGGCAGGAAGCCTTGAGGTATTGAAATGTGCAGTGGACTATGGAGCGGATGCGGTATATATAGGTGGACAAAGGTTTGGCCTTCGGGCAAAGGCAGGAAACTTTACGATTGAGGAAATGAAAGAAGCATCGGCTTATGTGAAAAAGGCAGGAGCAAAGCTTTATGTAGCGGTAAATATATTTGCCCATAATGATGACATCAAGGGAGTAAAGGAGTACTTCGCACAAATTAAAAATGCAGGTCTGGAGGATGGTATAGATGGATTTATTATATCAGATCCCGGTATATTTACGCTTGCAAAGGAATTGCTGCCTGGCATTGATATTCATATAAGTACACAGTCAAACAATACGAACTATATGACATACAATTTCTGGTACAGGCTTGGTGCAACAAGGGTTGTTGCGGCAAGGGAGCTGTCCCTGAAGGAGATAAGGACTATCAAGGATAATATTGATGAGGATATGGAAATAGAAGCATTTATGCATGGTGCCATGTGTATATCCTATTCCGGGAGATGCCTTTTGAGCAGCTATTTTACGGGAAGGGATGCAAATAAGGGTGCATGTACACATCCGTGCCGATGGAAATATTCTGTCGTTGAGGAAAAAAGACCGGGTGAGTATCTTCCTGTTTTTGAGGATGACAGAGGGACCTATATTTTTAATTCAAAGGATTTATGCATGATTGAGTATATACCTGAGATGATAGATGCAGGTATAGATTCCTTTAAAGTTGAGGGAAGAATGAAGACCGCACTTTATGTGGCAGCGGTTACAAGAACTTACCGGCAGGCGATAGATGATTATTATAAGTCTGAGGAATTATACAGAAGCCGGATGGAGTATTACAAAAAAGAAATAGCGGCATGTACCTACAGACAGTTTACAACCGGTTTTTATTTTGGTAAAACAGATGAAAATTCCCAAATTTATGACAATAACACCTATATAAAAAACTATACATATCTTGGAATTGTAGAAAATATAACTGATGAAGGACTTATAGGCCTTCACCAGAAAAATAAGTTTACATCAGGAGATGAGATAGAAATTATGGATTTTTCGGGTGATAATTTAAAGGTGACAGTAGAGGCAATCTACGATGAAAGTATGAACATCATGTCTTGCGCACCTCACCCGAAGCAGCAGCTTTATATAAAATTAAGTGATATGTCATCTGTAAAACCGGGAATGGTTATCCGGAAAGAGCACTGCGAAGCTTAAGCAGTGCTTTTTTTTCTATGCGGGAAACATAGGAACGGGATATGTTTAAAATGGCGGCAATATCACGCTGGGACATAGGTGCATTTCCTTCCAGACCATACCGCATAATTATTACCTTTTGCTCGCGGGGCTCCAATACTTTATCAAAAATTCTGCCAATATGCTTAATACTGTCACAGGCAATAATGTTGGTAAGCACATTTTCCTCGTCACTGCTTATAATATCCATAAGACTGATTTCATTTCCTTCTTTATCAGTACCAATAGGCTCGTATAGTGAAACTTCTCTGGACTCCTTGCGCTCATGCCGTAATCTCATCAGAAGCTCATTTTCAATACACCTTGAAGCATACGTTACAAGACGGCTTCCCTTACTTTCATCGTATGTGTTGACGGCTTTTATAAGTCCGATAGTACCGATGGATAAGAGATCCTCGGTATTTCTGTTCGGTGCCTGATATTTTTTGACAATGTGAGCGACAAGTCGAAGGTTATATTCTACCAGAACGTTTCTGGCATCAAGGTCACCTGTGCGGCTAAGTGCCAGATAATGTGCTTCCTCTGAAGGTGAAAGTGGACGCTTAAAGGTCTGCATGGTAACCTCACATTTATCCCTCTTGATATATAATATGAAAAAATACAAAAAAAGTGCTTTTCCAATTTATGTTTTAAATTTTAGCGCAAAATTTAAGATAAAATAGTCAGATGAATAGTACGAAGTGGCAAACTTGGGAAGATTTGCACTGCCTGCAGTGTTGAAATATTCGATACAATGTGATAAAATCAGCAGGTATGCAGAGATTTTGAGAGGAGAAATTATATGATTTTATATATAGATCCCGGAACGGGAAGCATGCTGTTTACAATTCTTATAGGTGTTATTGGAACAGCGGTTTATTCCCTGCGGATGCTTTTCATAAAAATACAGTTTAAGCTTACAGGCGGTAAGGTCACGGTAAATCAAAATAAAATACCATTTGTGATTTTTTCCGATAATAAGCGGTATTGGTCAGTATTTGAGCCGATTTGCCGTGAAATGGACAGGCGTGGAAAGGATATTTTATATATAACGGCATCTCCTGACGATCCTGTGCTTGAATGTCCGTACTCACATGTTACGGCTGAATGCATTGAAAATAATAACAAGCTTTTTACAAGATTAAACTTTTTGAATGCTACGATTGTTTTGTCCACCACACCGGGGCTTGAGGTTTATCAGTGGAAACGCTCCCGTGATGTAGACTTTTATGTACATATCCCTCATGCGGCAAGTGAGGTTATTCTTTATAAAATGTTCGGAATTGATTATTACGATGCAATTTTGCTTTCAGGGGATTTTCAGGAAAGGGATGTACGCAATCTTGAGAAGCTCCGTTCCCTGCCGGAGAAGGAGCTTGTAAAAGTTGGTATTCCGTATATGGATGAGATGGCAAAAAGGCTTGAAAAAAGCGGATTGGCATCTGAACATGAACGGACTGTACTGCTTGCACCATCATGGGGAAGCAGTGCTATATTCGGTGTGTATGGAAGTAGGATTCTTGAGGTGCTTTTGAAAACGGGATACCATGTAATTGTCCGTCCACATCCTCAGTCCTTCACATCAGAGAAGAATATGATTGAAAAGCTCATGGAGGAATATCCGGAGCAGGAGAAGCTTGAGTGGAACAGGGACACGGATAATTTTGAGGTTTTGCACCGCTCGGATATACTCATTTCTGACTTTTCGGGTGTTGTGTTTGAGTTTGCCTTAATATATGATAAGCCGGTTATTTATACGAATCCTGATTTTGACCTTGCCCCTTATGATGCGTGGTGGCTTGATACTCCTGTTTGGACAACTACCGCACTTCCAAGGCTGGGTTGTGAGCTGAATGAGGATAATATGGAATCGCTAAAGGAGCTTATTGACTCCTGTATAGATGATGAAAAATATGCTGAGGGAAGACGTGAGGTAAAGGAGGAGACATGGGCATATTTTGGCGAGGGATGCTGCCGTACAGTTGACTACCTGATAAAAAAGTACGAAGAAATAACCGCTTGTGATAAAGAGGAGAAGGGATAGCATGACGTTTTTTGAAATTATATATACCCTGTTGATAGGCCCGTTAAATCTGCTTTTTGAATCTATATTTGTAGTCAGCATGAGGATATTTGACATGCCGGGGATTGCAATTATTTATTTAAGCATTATTATGAACCTTCTTGTGCTGCCGCTTTATAAGCGTGCGGATGATATGCAGGCACAGGCAAGGGATACGGATGCAAAGCTCCGTGATGGCGTGTCGCACATAAAGAAAACCTTTTCCGGTGATGAAAAAATGATGGTACTGCAGACATACTACAGGCAAAGTCATTATAAGCCGGCAGACGCTTTGAAAGGCTCCGTGCCGCTGCTGTTTCAAATCCCGTTTTTTATTGCGGCATATCAGTTCCTGTCGCACTTAAAAATTCTGGATGGTGTATCCTTGGGTCCCATAGCGGATTTGGGCAGACCGGACGGAATGCTTGTGATTGGCGGCGTCACCATAAATCTTTTGCCAATCATTATGACGGTTGTAAATGTAATTTCAAGCTGTATTTATTTAAAGGGCTTTCCAACAAAGACGAAGATACAGCTTTACGGAATGGCACTGTTTTTTCTTGTGTTTTTATATAGCTCATCGTCGGGGCTTGTATTTTATTGGACGCTTAACAACGTGTTTTCCCTCATAAAAACAGTGATTGATAAAACCAAGCTGAAGCTTAGCGTCTTACATGTGATTGCTGTTGTGCCAGGGCTTTTACTGTTTATATATGTGGCAGCCACGTATAAGGCGGTATTACTGCATGAATGGATCTTTCTTTTGACTATGACGCTGCTTATGGAGCTGCTTATAGTAGTATATGTTATCATAAGGGCCAAAAAAGCGGTTGAACCAAAGCCTGAACCAAAGAAGAAAAAGGAGAAGGAGAAAGAAGCCATACCGAACGGAACCCTTTTTGTTACAGGACTGGTATTTTTAACGGTTCTTACCGGACTTCTGATTCCTTCCAATTTTATTGCAGCATCGCCGCAGGAATATGTGGATATAAGCTATTTTTACAATCCGATTTGGTATGTTGTAAGTGCCTGTGCCATGGCGGCAGGAACATTTTTAGTATGGATGCGAGTTTTTTATCTGCTGGCAACTCATAAGGGTAAGGTTTTATTTGAAAAGATTATTTATATCCTGTGCGGCATCATGTTTGTAAACTATATGTTTTTTGGAACAAAACTGGGCAACATATCTGCAATGTTGCAGTACGATAACGGCATGTATTTTTCCATCAGGGAACAAATGTTCAATGTCCTTGTGCTGACTCTCACTGCGGGAGTAATGTATTTCATTGGATACAAATGGAACCGCATCAGCTTTTGGATTACGGTCACGGCATCTATGGCACTGACTGTTATGTCGGTAGCCAATATACTTAACATCCGTGCATCCATTGATAAGGTTTCGTTTGAAGCACTGCAGGAGGAAGAACGTTTTTTCTCCCTCAGCACGGAGGGCAGGAATGTGGTGGTCATCATGCTGGACAGAGGGATGGGTGCATATATTCCGTACATTATGAATGAAAAGCCGGAGATTATGGAGCAGTTTGCAGGCTTTACCTATTATGCCAACACAGTATCCTTTGGTGGAGGCACGATTTTTGGCATACCCGGAATCATGGGAGGGTATGAGTATACCCCGGTAGAGATGAATAAAAGGGCGGACGAGGCTTTGGTTGACAAGCACAACGAAGCAACCAAGGTCATGCCGGTTTTATTTGCGGACCACGGATATGAGGTGACGGTGTGTGATCCGGTATATGTAAACTATGAATGGGCTACTGATACATCAATTTTTGATGCGTATCCGGCTATCAATGCATATGCTGTGGAGGGACACTTTACTTCACCGCAGACAAAGCAGCAGAACATAAACAGTAACCGACGCAATTTTTTCTGCTTCAGCATTATGAAAACAATGCCGCTTTTTGCACAGCCAGCCATATATGCCGGCGGCACATATAATCAAAACCGGATTATGAGCGGTGTGCAGTTTTCTGATGATATGTCAAAGGCGGAAGGATTAAGCAGTTTATTTATGGACGCTTATAATGTACTTGACAATATGCCCCTTATGACGAACGTGACAAAAGAGAATGTAAATACATTTTTATATATGACAAATAACATAACCCATGAACCCGAGCTGCTTTTAGAACCGGAATATATCCCTGCACAGACGGTAGACAATACGGAATATGATGCCGAAAACACATGGCGGTTTATGGTGGACGGAAAAACCTTAAAGATGGAAAATAGAAGACAGATGAGGCATTATCATGCCAATATGGCGGCACTGATGAAGCTTGGGGAATGGTTTGATTTTCTTAGGGAAAACGGTGTGTATGATAATACAAAAATAATCATCGTATCCGACCACGGAAGTGCTCTTTTTCATTTTGATGAATTGATATTTGAGAATGGAAAGAATCTTGCGGATGTGGAAAAATACTACCCACTGCTGCTTGTGAAGGATTTTGGCAGCACGGAATTTTCCGTGTCGCATGAGTTTATGACGAATGCAGATGTGCCTGTGCTTGCAACGGATGGCTTGATTGAAAATCCCACAAATCCGTTTACGGGAAAGGTAATTACCAATGCCGAAAAAATGGCACATGAACAGTATATTATTGCACCGACTAAAGTGGGTACCGTTACTAATAACGACAACACATTCTTTCCCTCAAGA
This sequence comes from uncultured Lachnospiraceae bacterium, assembly GCA_947173945.1. Lineage (GTDB taxonomy): Bacteria > Bacillota > Clostridia > Lachnospirales > Lachnospiraceae > Coprococcus_C. Next base: position 30,140 of record CAMWGV010000004.1, on the reverse strand, counting down.
TGGGCGAGGGTAAAGGAAGATTTGTGGAACCGTGCAAACTGGGAATTTTACAATGAGGAAATCGTGCTTGATGAGTATGCATTTCCGTCAGACACAACAAAATAAAAGATTTTTAACAGGATGATTGAGTTCGATTAATCCGGTTACGATAAAGAGGAGAAGGGATAGCATGACATTTTTTGAAATTATATATACCCTGCTGATAGGCCCGTTAAATCTGTTTTTCGAATCTATATTTGTAGTCAGCATGAAGATATTTGATATGCCGGGGATTGCAATTATTTGTTTAAGCATTATTATGAATCTTCTTGTGCTGCCGCTTTATAAGCGTGCGGATTATATGCAGGAGCAGGCAAGGGACACTGAAGCGAGGCTTCGTGACGGAGTCACACATATAAAGAAAACATTTTATGGCAGAGAGAAAATGATGCTTTTAGATACATACTACAGGCAGAATAACTATAAGCCAATAGATGCCCTGAAGGGCTCCGTTTCTCTGCTTTTGGAGATACCGTTTTTTATTGCCGCATATCAGCTTTTGTCTAATCTTGAATGCCTTCAGGGGGTTTCCTTCGGTCCGATTCGTGATCTTGGATTACCGGATGGGTTGATTAAAATAGGTGGTGTCACCATAAATCTTTTGCCAATCATTATGACGATTGTAAATGTAATTTCAAGCTGTATTTATTTAAAGGGATTTCCAACAAAGACGAAGATACAGCTCTACGGAATGGCATTGTTTTTTCTTGTGTTTTTATATGGCTCGTCGTCAGGACTTGTATTTTATTGGACGCTTAACAATGTGTTTTCCCTCATAAAAACAGTTATTGATAAAACAAAGTTAAAATTTAGTGTATCACATATTATATCTGTTGCGTCAGGACTTTTGTTATTTATGTTTGTAGCAGGCTCGTATAAGCCGGTATTGCAGAGTGAAAGAATATTTCTTTTAGTTATGACGCTGATTATGGAGCTGCTTATAATAGCATTTGTTATAATAAGAGCAAAAAAAGCGGTTGAGCCAAAGAAGAAAAAGGATGAAGAAGCAATACCAAACGGAAAACTTTTTGTTACAGGGCTGGTATTTTTAACGGTTCTTATAGGACTTCTTATCCCTTCAAATTTTATTGCAGCATCTCCTCAGGAATATGTTGATTTAAACTATTTTTACAATCCTATCTGGTATATTGTGAGCTCTGTAATAATGGCAACAGGAACATTTTTAGTATGGATGAGGGTTTTTTATTGGCTGGCAAGCCCGAAAGGCAAGGTGTTATTTCAAAAAATCATCTATTCTTTGTGTGGCATAATGTTTGTAAACTATATGTTTTTTGGTACGGGACTGGGTGTTATTTCCCCATCGCTGCAGTATGAAAAAAAGATGAGTTTTTCGGTTCCAGAGCATCTTATTAATGTTATTGTTTTGATAATGATTGCGGTGTTGATGTGTTTTGTCGCAAAAAAGTATCACAGGACAGCAGTACCGGTGCTTATAATCTGTGCTGCCGCAATAGGTGTTATGTCCGTCAATAACATAGTGAATATAAATTCGTCAGTAAAGAAGCTTTCCTTGGAGACAACATCGCCGAATGGTATTTTAAAGTTTAATAAAAATGGAAAAAATGTTCTTGTAATAATGCTTGACAGAGGGATGGGGGCATATATACCCTATATTCTGAATGAAAAGCCGGAGCTTTTGGAGAAGTTTGCTGGCTTTACCTATTATTCAAATACCATATCCTTTGGCGGATATACTAATTTTGGTGCGCAGGCACTTATGGGAGGGTATGAGTATACCCCTGTAGAGATGAATAAAAGGGTGGAGGAGCCGCTCGTGGACAAGCATAACGAAGCGTTAAAGGTAATGCCGGTTTTATTTGCAGATAACGGATATGAAGTAACGGTGTGTGACCCGCCATATGCAAATTATGAATGGATTCCGGATTTATCGATTTTTGAAGAGTATCCGACAATAAACAGATATATTACGAAAGGTAATTTTGGCGGCTTGGAAATGAAGCAGCAGTTTGTTGCCCAGAATAACAGAAATTTCTTTTGCTTTGGGTTGATGAAATCCATGCCGCTCTTAATACAGCCTTTGTTTTATGACAAGGGAATGTATAATTGCTCTGATACTTTAGGTGATAGCTTCTATGCGCAGGATAAAGATGGCAAGTCTAAATCAAAGGGCTTATATTCAGTATTTATGGAATCCTATGAGGTGCTTTGCAATCTGAATGGCATGACAAGGGTGTCAGACGATTCAACAAATACATTTACTATCTTAGTAAATGACACAACCCATGATCCTATGCTGCTGTTGGAGCCTGAATATATTCCTGCACAGACCGTAGACAATACGAAATATGACTCCGATAATACATGGAGATTTACGGTTGATGGAAAAACCTTAAGTATGGAAAACAGTACGCAGATGATACATTATCATTCAAATATGGCGGCACTGATGAAGCTGGGGGAATGGTTTGATTTTCTGAGGGAAAATGATGTATATGATAATACGAAAATAATAATAGTTTCAGATCACGGAAGAAATCTTCATCATTTTGACGAATTGGAATTTGATAATGTCAAGGGTGATCCTGATGATGTGGAATTATATTATCCTTTGTTGCTTGTGAAGGATTTTGGCAGCACGGAATTTTCCGTGTCGGAGGAGTTTATGACGAATGCAGATGTGCCTGTACTTGCAACAGATGATTTGATTGAAAATCCCATAAATCCATTTACGGGAAAGGCAATTACCAATTCCGAAAAAACGGCACATGAACAGTACATCATTGTGTCGGCTGAAGCTAATACTGCTTTTAATAACGGCAACACTTTCCTTCCGGCAAGATGGGCGAGGGTAAAGGATGATTTGTGGAATAGGGCAAACTGGGAATTTTACAATGAGGAAATCGTGCTTGATGAGTATGCATTTCCTAATACAAATTAGGAGGGCAAATAAATGATTTTCTTTGAACTGATTTATATGGTATTAATCGGACCGCTGGAGCTGCTTTTTGAGATTGTATATGGGATTTTCTACAGATATTTTTATAATCCGGGGGCGGCAATCTTTTTTTTGAGCCTCGTTATAAATATATTGGTACTGCCGCTTTACAGGCAAGCGGACATCATGCAGAAGCAGGCGGGAGTTATTGACGCAAAGCTTCGTGATGGCGTGGCACACATAAAAAAAACATTTTCCGGCGATGAGAAAATGATGGTACTTCAGACATACTACAGGCAGAATCATTATAAGCCGACAGATGCTTTGAAGGGCTCTGTGCCGTTGCTGCTTCAAATCCCGTTTTTTATTGCGGCATATCAGTTCCTGTCGCATTTAGAAAGCCTGAATGGTGTCTCCTTAGGTCCCATAGCGGATTTAAGCAGGCCTGATGGAATGCTTGTGATTGGCAGCGTTACCATAAATCTTCTGCCTGTTATCATGACATTTGTAAATATAATATCAAGCGTTCTTTATTCAAAAGGTTCTCCTATAAAGACGAAGATACAGCTTTATGGAATGGCACTGTTTTTTCTTGTGTTTTTATATGGCTCACCATCCGGTCTTGTATTTTACTGGACACTTAATAATTTGTTCTCCCTGTTCAAACAGATTTTTTCTAAGGTAAAAAGGCATTTAATAACTCCGTTCACAATTGTGATGTGTGCATTAGCCGCAAATATAGCACTTATTACGTATATCATCAAATTTTATCATCCGCCGTTGATGCGTCAGAAATATTTTATGGTATGCATGGCAGCATTGGTGGAACTCCTATTAGGGCTTTTGATCATTATTCAAATAAAAAAGAAAAGCAGCAATGCCCAAAATCCGGAGCATCGCCAACTCATATGGGAGAAACTAAGAACCGGAACCCAAAACCCGGACAGTAAAATATTTAATATATGCCTGGTTTTTATGACGGTTTTGATTGGGATACTCATTCCGTCCGCTTTTATTTCCGCTTCCCCGCAGGAATATATTGACTTTGTTGTTTTTTATCATCCGGTTCGATACATTGCAGCTTCTGCGATTATGGCGGCGGGTACATTTTTGGTGTGGATGAATGTGTTTTACCGGCTTGCAAATCCAAGAGGCAAGGTTATACTGGAACGGCTTGCATGGATTTTCTGCGGACTTACCTTTGTAAATTATATGTTTTTTGGAACAAAGCTGGGCAATATATCTGCATCGCTGCAGTATGATAATGGCATGTATTTTTCTATCAAGGAACGGATATTCAATGTGCTTGTGTTGAGTTTTGTTGCAGGTGTTATGTACTTCATTGTACATAAATGGCACCGTATAACCATTTGGATTACAGTCACGGCATCAATGGCACTGACTGTTATGTCGGCAATCAATATATTTAACATCCGTGCATCCATCGCTAAGGTTTCATTTGAAGCATTGCAGGAGGAAGAACAGTTTTTTTCCTTCAGCACGGAGGGCAGGAATGTAGTGGTTATCATGCTTGATAGAGGAATGAGTGCATATATTCCTTACATTATGAATGAAAATCCCAAATTACGGGAGCAGTTTGCCGGCTTTACCTATTATCCCAACACAATATCCTTTGGTGGATGCACGAATTTTGGTTTGTCTGGAATCTTGGGAGGGTATGAGTATACTCCGGTAGAGATGAATAAAAGGGCGGACGAGGCTTTGGCTGACAAGCACAACGAAGCAATCAAGATGATGCCGGTTTTATTTGCAGACCACGGATATGAGGTGACGGTGTGTGATCCGGTATATGTAAACTATGAATGGGCTACTGATATATCAATTTTTGATGCATATCCGGATATCAATGCATATATTACGGAGGGACACTTTACCTCACCGGAGATAAAGCAGCAGAACATAAATAATAACCGACGCAATTTTTTCTGCTTTAGCGTTATGAAAACGATGCCGCTTTTTGCCCAAACAATCATGTACGCTGGAGGTACGTATAACCAAAACAGGATTATGCATAACGTGCAGATTTCCGATGGCATATCAAAGGCGGAAGGAGTAAGCAGGACATTTATGGACGCTTATAACGTACTTGATAATATGTCCCTCATGTCGAATGTGACGAAAGAGAATGTAGACACATTTTTATATATGACAAATAATATAACCCATGAACCCATGCTGCTTTTGGAGCCTGCGTATATCCCTGTACAGACTATAGACAATACGGAATATGACGCCGAAAACACATGGCGGTTCACGGTGGACGGAAAAACCTTAAATATGGAAAACAGCAAACAGATGGTACATTATCATACCAATATGGCGGCAATGATGAAGCTTGGGGAATGGTTTGATTTTCTGAGGGAAAATGATGTATATGATAATACAAAAATAATCATCGTTTCCGACCACGGAAGAGAACTTTGTCATTTTGATGAATTGATATTTGATAATCTAAAGCCGCCTGTCGATGTGGAAATGTATTGGTCACTGCTGCTTGTGAAGGATTTTGGAAGTACGGAATTTTCTGTGTCGCATGAGTTTATGACGAATGCGGATGTACCTGTACTTGCAACGGATGATTTGATTGAACATCCCATAAATCCGTTTACGGGAAAGGTAATTACCAATTCCGAAAAAACCACACATGAACAATACATCATTGTGTCGGAGGAATCGAATACCCATATTAATAACGGGAACACCTTCCTTCCGGCAAGGTGGGCGAGGGTAAAGGATGATTTGTGGAATCGGGAAAACTGGGAATTTTACGATGAGGAAATCGTGCTTGATGAGTATGCATTTCCATCAGACACTACAAGATAAAACAAAAAAGAAGCTGCTGCCGCATAACGGTTCTTTGTGCGACAACAGCTTCTTTTTTGCCTTGTTCTTGGGTATTGACAAAATGGATATAAAGAAGTATCATTTAAATGTTCATTTTTTTATATAAGTTATTAAAATATGAACAAGCAACCTAGTCTAAAACATGATATAGAGATGAGCAAAACGCATGGGAGAAACATATGTTGACAGAAACACAATTTAAAATACTTTACACGGTTATTCAAAAGCAGGATTATAAATTTACTCAGAGACAGCTTGTAAAGGAAACGGGATATTCCTTAGGCAAGATTAATGAGGCAGTAAAGGAATTAACGGAAGCAGGACTTTTAAACAATGATATGCAGATTTCCTCTGTAGGACATGAAGCTATGGAATCATACAAGGTTAAAAATGCAGTTATTATGGCGGCAGGTATGAGCAGTAGATTCGTGCCTCTTTCATATGAAAAGCCAAAGGCACTGCTTAAGGTAAAGGGAGAGGTACTCATTGAAAGGGAAATTAAGCAGCTTCAGGAGGCAGGCATAACCGACATAACGGTTGTTGTGGGATATTTGAAGGAGCAGCTCTTTTATTTAGGAGATAAATATAATGTAAATATTGTCATTAATGATGACTATTACAGATATAATAATACTTCAACATTAATTCGTGTAGCTGACAGGCTGGACAATACATATATATGCTCATCAGATAACTATTTTACTGAAAATCCTTTTGAGCCTTATGTGTATAGAGCTTATTATGCCGCTGTATATGAAGCGGCTAAAACGGATGAATATTGTCTATCTTTCAATAATAAGGGACGGATAACAAAGGTAAATATAGGCGGACAGTCTTCTTGGTATATGTTGGGACATGTGTATTTTGACAGGGATTTCAGTAGGAAGTTTGTCGGGATTTTAAGAAATGAATATGATGCCCCACTGACGAAGCAACAACTGTGGGAAGACCTTTATATACGCCATATTAAGGATCTTGATTTATACATAAGAAAATATGATGCTGATAAAATTAAGGAATTTGATTCTTTGGAGGAGCTTAGGGGATTTGATGATAAGTATTTAAAAAATGCTGATTCAAAAATTTTTACAAATATATGTACCGCTTTAGATGTAAAAGAGGAAAGCATAACAAATGTTATTCCTATTAAAAAAGGACTTACAAATTTCTCTTTCCGTTTTACTGCAAATGGCAGGGAGTATGTATACAGACATCCCGGAGTGGGAACCTCCAATTTCATAAATCGAACAAGTGAAAAAAGCTCACTGGAAATTGCAAAAAAACTGGGGCTTGATGATACATTTATCTGTATGGATGAAAAAGAGGGTTGGAAGATTTCATATTATATAGATGATGCTGAAAACTTGGATTATCATGACGAAGAACAGGTAAAGAAAGCGATACGCATGGTGAGAAGACTTCATACCTGTGATGTGAAGACAAATTTTACATTTGATATATGGGAGGAAATTCGTAAGTTTGAGGAACGTCTTGAGGCACGGGGGAATAATCAGTTCGAGGATATGCAGGAGCTGCACGATATAATGGAACATCTTCGCAGTTTTATAATCCAGGAAGATAATGAAAAATGTCTCTGTCACTGTGACACATACGACCCTAATTTTCTTGTTGATGCATCGGGGAAAATGTATCTTATTGACTGGGAATATTCCGGAATGGCTTACAGAGGCGGTGATATCGGTACGTTTATTGCCTGCTCCGATTATACAAGGGAGGAGGCCGACAGGATAATCAATATGTATTTGGAACATGAGGCTGATATAAAGGAAAAACGATATTATTATACATATATAGCAGCGGCAGCATATTATTGGTTCTTGTGGGCTATATATCAAAACAGTGTTGGAAATGACGTTGGCGAATATCTGTACATTTGGTATAAATACACAAAGATGTACAGCAGGGAAGCTAAAAAATATTTTGAGAAATAACTAGGAGGAAGCTATGAGTAAGGAAGAAAAGGAAATGTCTCTTGAGGAGCTTATTTCATCTGAGACAGAAAAACGGCTGAATGAGATGGAACAGCCTGATTATGAATTTCCAAAAAGAATGAACAGTGTGGATGTAATCGTTATGGTTGCGGGATTTATAGTAAGTGCGGTACTGATTGCACTTTGCATGACAGGGGTGATACAGTAATGGGGAAAAATGCAGATTACATAAGACAGGAAACGGTTACGGGCGTTGTACCGATGCTGAAAAAGGACAGACAGTATTCCTTTATTGATTTGCTCCTTTCAACAAGCGGCTTTGCCATTGCAACATGGTGTTACACACAGGGAGCATACGGGGCGCAGTTTTTAACTTTTAAGCAGCTGCTTATAAATATTTTCTGCTTTAATATCGTATGGATAATTATTGAGTGTATTCCGGTATTATTTGCCGTAAGGTACGGAATTGATTTGTGGATTTGGCTGCGCTCAGTGCTTGGAGCAAAGGGAGTTGCAATTATTGCAACGGTAATCAGTCTGGCTAATTTCGGCTGGTATGCAGTTGCAGCAAATCTGTTTTCGTCGTCAATGATTAACCTTGCAGGTAATTTTGGATTACACTTAAATCCGGATATTTGGAATCCGGTGTTAGGTACCCTCTGTGTCGTTCTTGGAACGTTGATTGCCTTAGGCGGACCTGATGTAATAAAATGGACAAACAGATTTTTAGTAACGGCACTGCTTATTGTGGGAGCCATAGTGGTGGGACTTTGCTTTACGGCAGTTCCTTTATCGGATATTGCGGCAGTAAAGCCGGTTGTTGATAACGGCAATTCTTCCCTTGTTAATTTTATGCTGTCGGCAGAGGGAAATGTAGCCTTTGCATTTTCATGGTCAACACAGGCACTTGTAATGCCGAGACTTGCAAGGTCAGAGAGAAGCGGTTTTTGGGGTACGGCTATTTCCTATGGTATAGTTGCACCTTTCTTTGTGGCAGCAGGCGGTGTCATGGCATTTGCAATGTATGTTAAGACAGGAGTATATGAAAGTGATCCGACAACAATGCTGTCTACACTTTGTGGTTCAGGCTTTGCCCTTTTAAGCTTACTTATGGTTGCTTTTGCAAATGTAGGTACCCAGGGAACCGGCTCATATGTAAACTGTATGATTGTAAAGAGCGGTATGCCTAAGGTCAGTTACAAACTGTTAGTTATAATTGCAATGGTGTATGTCAGCGGACTTACAATATGGGGCGGTGTAAATGACCACTTTGGTGCATTTATATCACTTGCTGCATATATACAGGGACCTATAATAGGTATGACTATTGTAGATTACCTTGTCGTAAAAAAGAGAAAGCTGTCGTTAAAGTCGGCGTACGGATTAGATGGACATGACGCATATAAATTTACGGGTGGATTTAATTTTGTAGGTATAGGATGTCTCATAATTGCATTTGCGGTATCCATGCTGTTTGTATATAATCCGATGACGGGCATAATTCACAGCGATATATTCCTGTTTACGACAGGAAGCGGATTTACCGCAATTTTCGGTGGATTGCTTTATCTTATTGCAAGCATAACACCTTTAAAAAAATATATGCTCCGTGACAGAGACGATTTGGAGATTGTGTAGAAACTTAAGACAGTAACTGAATAACAAAAATATACGCAAAAAACAATAGAAAATCCTCCAAAACAATTTATATTTTTTCTTCCCATACAGCATGTCTTGTGGTATAATATAAACAACTAACTATATTATGATGAGAGGGAATGTGTATATGCGAATTACTAGTGGAAGAAAGAAAATTCGTGTAGGTGATTTGCTTGTAGAAGCGGGAGCCATAACCGAAGATGAGCTTATGGAAGCACTTGCCTACCAAAAAGAAAACGGCGGTCGAATTGGTAATGTCATAATGCAGCTTGGTCTTATCAGTCAGGACCTCCTTGTTACTGTTCTTACAACTCAGATGGGTATTGATTTCATAGAGCTGAAGGCATGCAAGCTGGATGATGAGATACTGAAGCTTGTTCCGGAGAACCTTGTTAACAAATACAAGGCAATACCAATCGGATACGACGAAATGAATCCTAACGTACTCAGGGTTGCAATGGTTGACCCGATGGATCTTAATGCAGTGGATGACATTGGTATAGCGACCAACACTCAGGTTGAACCGCTCCTTGCCATGGAAGATGATCTGAATGAGGCAATAGGAAAATATTACGGTAATGCACAGGCGATGGAAGCTGCAGAGCAGTACAGAAAAGAACGTGAAGCCGACGGCATAACAGAAACAGAAGAAGAAGCATTAAATGAAGACATAGAAAATTCACCTATCGTTCTTCTTGTAAAACAGATTATAGAAGGTGGAGTAAGACAGAGGGCATCTGATATACATATTGAACCACTTGAGATGAGCGTTCGTGTAAGATACAGAATAGACGGTGCTTTAAAGCAGGTTATGACATATGATTACAGTCTTCTTTCTGCAATCAGTGCCCGTATAAAGATTATAGGCGGTATGGATATTGCAGAGAAAAGAAAACCACAGGATGGTCGTATCACTATCATGGTTGACAGAAGAGAGTATGATGTCCGTGTTTCTATGCTTCCTACGGTATACGGTGAAAAGACAGTTATGAGACTTACCTCAAAGGATGGTCTTACAAAGCCAAAGAGTGCTCTTGGATTTGGACCGGAGGAGCTTAAGGTATTTGATGGTATACTTAGTAACCCGCATGGAATCATCCTTGTTACGGGTCCTACAGGTTCCGGTAAGTCAACGACACTTTACACCTCGCTCAGTGAGCTGAATACAGAGGATGTTAATATTATCACAGTTGAGGACCCGGTGGAGGCAAACATTGACGGTATCAATCAGGTACAGGTAAATGTCAAGGCTGATATGACATTTGCGGCTGCACTTCGTTCCATACTTCGTCAGGACCCTGATATTATTATGATAGGAGAGATTCGTGACGGCGAGACTGCAAGTATCGCTGTTCAGGCAGCCATTACCGGACACTTGGTTGTGTCGACACTCCATACAAACTCAGCGGCATCTACGGTTACCCGTATTATAGATATGGGAATTGAGCCATACGTTGCAGGAGACGCACTTGTGGGGGTTATAGCACAAAGACTTGTAAGAAGGCTTTGCAGCTCCTGTAAACAGGCAAGGCTTGCAGAGGATGACGAGAAGACGATACTTGGAGTGGAAGATATGGACGAAGATGTTATCGTATATGAGCCGGCAGGATGTACACTTTGTGGCGACACCGGATATGCCGGACGTATCGGTGTGTACGAGATGATGCCTGTATCAAAGGCACTTCAGGCGGTTATAGCAAAGGGCTCCACAGCGGATGTTATTGAGAAACAGGCATTGTCAGAAGGTATGCTTACGCTGAAAATGGGTGCAGCAAAGCATGTTTTAGCCGGAATTACCTCTCTTGCTGAGATGAAAAAGATAACATACGAGACCGGAGACGAATATTAATATAATAGACGATGTGTCATATACAGTAAGAGTAAAGTTTACACTTGCAAAAATACGCGAAAAGGAGATGTATATATAATGTTAGACATGAAGGAGTTACTTGCATTTGCAGTAGAGCAAAATGCATCCGACGTACATATAGCTTGCGGTATACCACCGAAGCTTCGTATTCACGGAAAACTTACCGAGGTTGAGGTTCCACCTCTTGCACCAGCAGATGTGGCTGAGGCGATAGGTTCCACAATGCACGAGAGGCACAAGGCAATTCTTAAGGAAAGAGGAGAGGTGGACTTCTCGTATGCGTCAGCAGAAACAGGCCGTTTCCGTGTAAATGTTTTCATGGACAGAGGAAACATGGCTGCTGCATACAGAAAGGTAGATACACAGATTCCGAGACCGGATATGCTTGGTATACCGGATTCGGTTGTACAGCTTTACAAAAAGAAAAGAGGTCTGGTACTTGTTACAGGACCTACAGGTTCGGGTAAGTCAACAACACTTGCTTCTATTATAAATAAAGCAAATGAAAATCTTACAGACCATATTATAACACTTGAGGATCCTATAGAGTATGTACATAAACATAAAAAATCAGTTGTAAACCAGCGAGAGATAGGTATGGATACACTTTCATACGCAAATGCTTTAAGAGCTGCACTCCGTGAGGATCCTGATATCATACTCGTAGGAGAGATGAGAGACTTAGAGACTATCTCCACAGCTATAACAGCTGCAGAGACAGGCCACTTGGTTTTCTCCACACTGCATACAATAGGTGCAGCGTCAACAATCGACCGTATTGTCGACGTATTCCCACCACATCAGCAACAGCAGACACGTATCCAGCTCTCCATGGTTTTGGAAGGTGTTATATCACAGTCTCTGATACCTACTGCTGATGGAAACGGACGAGTTGCCGCTTTTGAGGTTATGCTTGCGAGCTCAGCGATACGAAGCCTGATTCGTGAGGCAAAGACGCACCAAATACAGTCTTCCATACAGACAAGCAGGGCACAGGGAATGGTTACCATGGATGACTTTATTATGGAACTTTACCGAAATGGTTCTATCACAAGAGATAATGCACTTATATATGCACAGGATCAGTCGGCTATGAAGAAGCAAATGTAGCATAATTCGTATAAAGTGGCATAAGTATACAAATAAATGTAGAAAAATTAACACATTAGATAGGGTTTGCATAGTGTGAAAATTCAAAAAATTGGTAATATTGCCTAAAATACATTTAAAATATTTGTTTTTATTGCATTATTTTAAGAAATGGTGTATTATAAGTTTAGATACATATTGTTAACATTTTGTTCATTTTTAAAAAATTTGGGTCGGAGGAAATGAGATGGCACAATATAATTACAAGGTTATGGACAAAAACGGTAAACCCAAAAAAGGTACCGTTGAAGCCGTAAGCGAAGACAAGGCGAGAGAAAAACTCAAGTCTGAGGGCTTCATAGTCCAGGAAATTAAAGAACAGGGCAGTGGCGGCAAGAAGGGTGGTAAGAAAGTCAAAGACCAGGATCTTGCAGTTTTCTGTAAACAGTTTGGTGCTGTGCTTAACGCAGGTGTTACTATTATACAGGCACTTGAGATGATGAGTGAACAGCTTAGCAACAAGACACTTCAAAGAGCAATCAGGGAAGCACAGGGATACGTTCAAAAGGGTGGTACATTGGCAGATGCATTCAAACTCAACCCGAAGGTATTCCCTCCTATATTTATAAACATGGTTGCAGCAGGTGAGATTTCGGGTAGCTTGGAAACATCCTTTGAACGACTTACCGTTCACTTCGAGAATGCAAACAAGCTGAAGTCGAAGGTTAAGGGCGCTATGACATATCCTATAGTTATACTCATAGTCGTTATAGCTGTAGTAGTAGTTCTTCTGGTAGGAGTTGTTCCTACATTTGCGGATATGTTTGAGGATTTGGGTTCTGAACTTCCAAAGCCAACGCAGATGCTTGTCAATTTCAGTAGTTTCCTTCAACACCACGGAATTGTGCTTGCACTTGTGATTGCAGCTATTGTGTTTGCACTTGTGCAGTATGGCAAGACTAGCACGGGAGCGCAGCTTTACTCATCCATAGCAATCAAGGCTCCACTGTTTGGTAATCTTACCGTTAAGTCGGCAGCCGCTACATTTGCAAGAACCTTAAGTACACTTATGGGTTCCGGTGTTCCTCTTATGGATGCCATAGAGCAGGTTGCTAAGATGCAGAACAATAAAATCATAAGAGATGGCTTATTGGACGCAAAGGTTCAGGTTGCAAAGGGTGTACCCCTTTCGAAGCCAATCAGGGATATGGAAATTTTTCCACCGATGTTGTCACAGATGACAAAGATTGGTGAGGAAACTGGTAACATAGAAGACATGATGGATAAGGTTGCAGATTACTATGAGATGGAAGTTAACAACGCAACTGATGCCCTTACAGCCATGATGGAGCCTATTATCATCGTTATCATGGGTGTTACGGTTGGTAGTATCGTTCTTGCTATATACTCACCTATGCTTAGCATGTACGACGCTATCGACAACTACTAAAAATGGATTTCTCCCACTGGGCGAGGACGGTGGGTTGATATCATATATATGACATTTTGTCAAAAATAAAAAAAAAGAAAAGGAGAGATTTATTTATGAAGAAAACAAACAACAAGGGTTTTTCACTCGTAGAGCTCATCATCGTTATAGCTATTATGGCTATCCTTGCAGGAGCTATTGCACCGGCACTTATCAGATATATTGATAAGTCAAGAAAGTCAAATGATGTTTCAGCAGCTAAGACAATCAAGACTGCAGTTGAGACAGCTATGTCAAATGAGGACACTTATGCGGGACTGACAAGCATGACTACAAAGCCAGTTATTAAGCTTACTCCTGGTTCAACTTCTGTAGGTGGTGTTAACATTCAGAATGTTACATGGCCTTCTCCTGCAACAGCAGCAACAACGTCAGAAGCTGCAGAGGAAATTTTCAAGAACCTCAGTGAGAGCATTCCAAAGATTAAGTATAAGAAAACTGCTGACTCAGGTGTAGGCGCACCAGAAGCTTGGTATGTTTTCTGTACAAAGACTGGTCAGGTTAAGGTTGTACTTGGTCCTACTGGTACTGCACCTTCAGCCGATGCTTCTACTGGAGCAATATCAGGCGGTTATGAGCTTGTTCCTGAAATCAATAAGAATTATCAGTAAGCTGGTTATGGTATAGTTAAATTCCACCTGATTCGCCAGGTGGAATTTAGCTGTATTTAAAATCTTAAGAAGGGACCCAAGGGACATTATGGAGATACTGATTTTTTCAGTTATATTTTTTATATATGGCATTGTAATCGGCAGTTTCCTGAATGTTGTTATACTACGTACTCCGTTAAAGGAGAGTTTGGCGAGAGAGAGGTCTCACTGTATGAGCTGCGGACATACCTTGGCTTGGTATGATTTGTTTCCGCTGTTCAGTTATTTGTTTTTAGGTGGAAAGTGCAGGTATTGTAAGGTACATATTTCATGTCAGTATCCTATTGTTGAAGGACTGAATGGTTTGCTGTATGCAGTCTTGTACCTCGCATGCGGACTTTCATATCATACACTGCTTTACTGCCTGTGTACTTCTGCCTTGATTGCGCTTAGCTTTATAGACTGGCGTACAAAGGAAATCCCACCGGGATTTAACATTTTTATTTTTCTTTTAGGTCTGATTAGACTTGTTACCGATATTGGTAACTGGAGTCAGTATGTAATCGGTTTATTTGCGGTCAGCGGTTTTTTATTATTGCTGCTTCTTATTTCGCGGGGAAGAGCGATGGGTGGTGGTGACATAAAGCTTATGGCGGCAACCGGCTTACTATTGGGCTGGCAGCTTAATATTATAGCATTTTTGTTGGGATGTGTACTTGGTTCTATTATACATCTGACATTGATGGCTGTTAAGAAAGCTGACCGGGTGTTGGCTTTTGGTCCATATTTATCTATGGGCGTTTATATAGCAATGATATGGGGTGAGCAGCTTGTAAGCTGGTACCTGAGTATGTGGACATTTTATAATCCACCAATTATTTAAATCACTGATTAGCGAGGGAGGCTATAAGGAATGGCAAAAAGCAATAAGGTGTTATCCATTGATATCACAAATGAAAGTATTACAATTATTGAGTTAACTGCTTCTCAGAAAAAGCAGACGAACATTCACAACGTAATTATATTTGAAACTCCGGAGGATGCCTATGAGGATGGTATCATCAAAGAGCCGGACAGAATAGCCGCGGCTATTCGGGAACAGCTGTCCAGTAGAGGAATATCAAACAAAAATGCAATCTTTGTTATTTCTTCTACAAAGATAGTAAACAGAGAGGTTATTATACCTTTCGTAAAGGAGAACAAAATCAGAGGAATCATAAATGCAAACTCCCAGGAGTATTTCCCTGTAAATATAGAGGATTATGTGGTTTCTCACTCTGTTCTTGAAACTGTAACAGACGAGGAGAATAATAAGCAGTTGAGAGTTCTTGCAGTTGCAGCACCTGCACAGATTGTGAAGTCATACTATGACTTGGCTTCCATGGCAGGACTTAACGTTGTAGCACTTGACTACATCGGAAATGCAATGCTTCAGCTGATCAAGACGCAGACTGCAGCAAATGCCACAACAATGGTAATCCAGTTAGGAAGTGAAGCTACTGTACTTAACATCGTGCAGGGTGACAATCTTCTTCTTCAAAGAACTGTACCATATGGTACAAACTCTGTTGTAAATGTTGTAATGGATGAAAAGGGTGTCGATGCGACGACTGCTATGACATTACTTCAAAACGACAGACTTATTACTGTAGATTTTGACGACAATGAGACGACAGGAGCTTTCCGGTATCTGATTAACAACATAGGACGTGTTATGGACTACTATGCGTCTAAGAATCCGGATAAGCCGATTGATGATGTGTTCCTCACCGGTGACGGAGCACTCATAAAGGGTATTGATGGACTGTTCAAGATTCAGTTGAACGTAAATACACGTATTATGGATAGTCTTTACAATATTAAATTTGATCCTAGTATTGACCTCAAGGTATACAATCCGGTATATCTTGTAACACCAATCGGTGCAGCCTTTGACCCTATGGGATTTGAGACAATTGAAGCTGCTTCAAAGGTATCCGGTGGTGAAATAAGTCTTGTACCTTTTGTTGCACTTGTAGTGATTGCGGCAATCGGAGCAGCAGGACTTGCATTTTACTCAATCAAGGCAAAATCCGACAAAGAGGCAGAACGGGATAATCTCAACACAAAGATTGCCGGTATTGCTGAAATAGAGCAGATTATTAAAGAGCATGATCAGGCACAGGCTGAGTTGGCTGATATCACTGCTATGTATATGTCAACTTACCAGTTAAACGAAAATATGAGAGAGTTTATTACACAGCTTGAGAATAAAATGCCTACGACTGTTATTGTAACAGGCTTTAACTCAACAAATGAGGGTGTCAATATGCCGTGTATTTCAACAGATTATGACTCTATAGCAGATTTTATTATGCAGCTGAAAACAATGGAATGTATTGATGATGCTTATGTTGCAAGTATTGTAAAGAATGTAGATGAAGCTACAAATAATACTACATATAACTTTACCGTAACTTGTGTTTATACGAATCCATATGCTCTCCTTTTACAGCAGATGGAGGAAGCAGCAAATGCAGCAGAAGAAGCAACAGAATCGGCACAGTAAAAAAGGAGGGATAAATATATGTCAAAGGGAAATGCAATTATATTGTTAGTTTTACTAGCCGTACTTATGGTTGGTGGAGTGTATTTGTATGTATATAAACCAAATATGGAGGAGGTAGATTCACTTCAGACTGAGGTTGACTCACTTCAGGCAAGATATGATGAACTTTATGCAAAGTCTCAGGATAAACAGATGTACATAGATAACACAAAGATGTACAGGGAACAGTTCCAGCAACAGTTAAGTGTTTTTCCTGCTACTCTTGATCAGGAAATCTCTGTTATGTTTGTAAAGGGACTTAACAAGGATGAAGGCAACCAGATATTTAATGTTTCATCCGTAGGACTTGGAAGACCGGAACAGTTCTATTCTCTCGGTGCAGCAGCATCTGCAGAGGATGTGGAAGCAGATCCGGCAGCGGCAGCAGCGGCAACAGCAACTTATACTGCATACAGGGCAGCGTTCCCAATTGTTTATACAGGCTCGTATGAGGGAATAAAGAATTATGTTGATTATGTTATGAACTACAAGTATAGAATGAATGTTGCAAGCCTCAGTATAACATATGATTCAGATTCAGAGTTGTATACAGGTTCTGTTACTATGAATGCTTATTGCGTGGCAGGTGGAGACAGAGATGCAGACAAAGTTTCTGTTGATGTTAAAAATGGTGTTGATAACATCTTCCTTGGCGGAGATGGTGCAGCTTCACCTACAACATATGCATACGATGAGGACAATGGAGCATCAATTGCAACAAACAACGATATAAAGATTGTGCTTAACAACGCAAATAATGACAATACAGATGGAATCATTGTTTCATCCGGTGGTTCTGATACTTATGTAACAAGCGGAGCAAACAGTGTGGAGGCACTTACCCTCACGATAGCAGAGGAGGATGGTAAGATTTTCGCAACGTATGCAATCGGAGACAAGTCATATAAGAAGGAAGTTACATCAACTGACCTTAAGATTTATGTTGAATCATCTGCAAGAGTTGATGGCTCAGACTTAAATGGTGTCAAGGTAACAGTTGATAACAAGACTAGTATTCCGGTATTCTTTAAGGTAAGCGGTGATGACAGTACATCGCCAAGATTTAGTGTAGGAAGCAAGAGTGGTACCGTAAAGGTATACTAAGAGAGGATGGGATTTATGGCAAAAAACAAAAACAAAGGTTTTACTTTGATTGAAGTTATGATAGCCATTGCCATATTGACATTGCTTCTTGTACCAATCATGAGGCAGTTTACACAGACACTTGATACAAGCAGGAGAGCGAAGGAATTGCAGTATGCCAATGAAAGTGCGGCATATCTGTTAGAATATTCACAGAGAAATGACTTGGCGAAGCTTGCATCAGGGACAGATGCAACAAATGCAGCAGACGAGCTGAAGCTCGCTGCTGCACCTGTGAAATATGAAAATGGAACTGCTCTCTGGTGTGATTTATATGATAGTACAAGTGGTAATGCGATTGGTGCGTCAGGCACACATGTTAGATACAATGCCTATGAGTATAAATTAAACGATGTTAAGCTTGGCGCCAGAAACACAGTATATCACAGAAAGGTTGTTTTAGATGACCTTTCCTTACAATTAGGCGCAATGACTAATGCAAGTGGTAATGGATATAAAATAGCCTATAATATGACGCAGGCAGATTTGAGCAGATTTCCAGCCGGATTTGAGTTGACGAACGAGGGAAGCATTGTAAAATACGATGGTCAGGGATTTGTGGTAGCAGTAGCGTGCAGAGAGGCTGAGACAGTAAGTAATCCGAATGATACAAACCTTGGTAACATGCAGGATTTAGATGCAACAAAGGTGGCTATCATAGGTGGAACGGCATCAAATTTTGATGCACAGGCGGATGCTCTTTTCTTCTCAAAGACAATGGAGAATCTGAAACAGCGGGATCCGGAGTCATACAAGCAGGCGATGCTTCACACGTCAAATGATAGTGTACTTAACACAATTGATTACTTGGATTCCACAAGCAAGCTGACAAAGCTTTATATTGATTTTGATGATTGTGGAACACCAGATACGAAAGATGATTATTATATAATAAAGGCTGATGTTTACTATATCAATGACTATAGTTTTAAAATTACGGGTAACCAGACAGTAAGTGCTACTGATGTAATAACCTACAATGTTTTTTCACAGAAGTTCTATACAGACCGATGCCCGGATATCTATTTTGAGTATCAGCCGTATACAGTTGATTATGATTATAATGCTACTGGCTCGGCTGATAAGGTTAGATATGCAAGTAGAGATTATATTTTGATTGACAATTTTGTTACGAATCCGGATGCGGATGGTGATGGTTCACCGGACAACGTAAAGATTTATCTTTATAAGCCTATAAATGACCAGATGAATACTGCAGCTGGAGGTATACACAGCTATAAGGGATATTATGTAGGAGAAACTAGTAGTACGAAAGTTAAAATTAATATATTCAGAACGAATACAGATGTAAAATATGCTGATATATATACAAATATTCCGCTTGGAAACCAATTTGAGGTTGCTGCGTCAGCGGTTATTCCGACTGCTCTTACCGATTCAAAAGTTCATACTAATACAGTAAGAAGCAGCTATGACATGGCTTATATTAAGCCAATCGCAGATGATACGAGAACGGATAACAGACTTATGACTGTTACTGTAAAGCTTACACCAGAGTCAAAGATTGTCAACAATATTACATTAACTGGAGCAAAGGGGGAAAATTAGTTGAAAAAGATTAAAAAACTCATCAAAAAACTAAATAATCGCGGCTCTAGTATAGTGATGGTAGTGGTGGCACTTGGATTTATTGGAATTATTGTAGGTGCACTGCTTATGTTTGCAGGGTACGCATACAAGCAAAAGCTTCAGGATTTAAATGCCAGAGACAACTTTTACTATGTTGAGCAGGCGATGAATGAGATTTATGCAGGTGTTGGTTCCAAGACTGTTGAAAATATGCAGGATGCATATATATACACAGTGGAAAACATGGTCAGATATGACTTGAATTCCAACAGCTATGTTACGATTGATGACCAGGCTGCAAATGATATGTTTAAGCAGAAGTTCATGAGCAATCTGGCAAATAACAGTTTTTTTGACAGTGCCAATATAGCGACAGAGCTTAGCAAATACATAACAAACAGCTCTGTGGAGATTGATATGTCAAAAGTGTATGTTGACAAAACAGACATAGATGCAAACGGAAATTTAAAGTCTGTAGTAATTAAAAATATAACATTGACAAGAACGCAGGAGTATAACCGTTCACAGGCAAATGGTTACTTTACACAGAGCATATCAACAGATATTGTAATTGCCGAACCGGACTTTACTGTAAGATTCAATTCAACAGGCTCAGCATATCCTAATTTGTTTGACTTCTCTATGGTTGCAGATATGGGTGTTGAGATTAACCAGCCTGCAGGTAATCCACTTACAATTTCAGGAAATATTTATGCAGCAGCTGATTATTATAATAAAAAGTATAATGAATCAACTTATACAGCAGGGGTTACGGATGCTAGTAAAAAATTCAAAACAACTGTTTCCTCAGGATCTGAAGTTGAGGAATATGATTATACGCATGGAAGTGTAACCTCTAAGCGTTACAGCAGTGGAACCGGTGCAGTTAATACTTACTACAATGCATATTCTTCTGTAAATGATCCGGAAATAGCAGGAGAGTTAGATTATTACAATGGTGTGAACCAGAGAAGTATGTATTCCGGACTTTACATTAACGGTTCCAGTGTTTCCATTCTTGCTGACACTGTTATTGTACCGGGAACCATTGCGGTTATGAATTCAGGAGACCTTACACTTTACGGAAAGACCGGTAAGTCTACAAGTGAATCTGAGGTTTGGACTGACAATATTGTTCTTGGCGGATACAGTACAAGAACAATAAGCAAAAATACAAAAAATGAGGATGTTATAACCTACAATGGTGCATCAGCTCTTATAAGGGCAGACGTATATGTAAAGGATGAT
Source organism: uncultured Lachnospiraceae bacterium (assembly GCA_947173945.1). Taxonomy (GTDB): domain Bacteria; phylum Bacillota; class Clostridia; order Lachnospirales; family Lachnospiraceae; genus Coprococcus_C. The sequence continues at coordinate 9,102 of CAMWGV010000004.1, read as the reverse complement.
ACGGAAGTGAATGCGACAGGTGCATACTTCCAGCTTAAGGGAAGCTATTTTGGATATGGTGACAGTACAGCAAGGGATATAAGAGATTTTGTACCTACTGTTGAGCCAGAGAACTTCCAGATTACAAATGCAGATGGTACGGTTACAAACAGAGGTCACTATAACAGTAGTGCCATTATTGTAAACGGTGAAAAGGCTGTTTTGGATCTTCGGGATACCGGAGTTATTTTCCTTGCAGGACGTTCTTATATTGAACTTTCAAAGCAGATAAACGAAACAGAGCTTAATGTAGCTGTTGGTGACGGAACAACAGGTTCAACAAGTCAGGATGTTGTAAGACAGACATATCAGTTTATGCCAAAAACGTCAAATATAAATACACCTGACCCTATGGATACACAGTATTTAAGAGATTACAGAACAGGTGAGAGTATTTCTCTTAAGAGTAACCAAAAGGCATATGTACCAGTAATGTACACAGGAATGCCTACTCCTGTTTTAAACGATAAAGCAAACCAAGCTTTATATTATGAGGCAAAGCTTCATACAGCACTCAAGGGAAGTATCCTTTTTGAAAAATATTTCCCTGATGCCGTGTTTGGAAAAGTAGACAATGGAACCCGTGACATTTTTATACCTTGTGTTATGCAGGAGGTATCGGGAAAGAAATACTACTACTATGATTTCACAAGATGCTATAACATGTTAACCGCTGCTGGTAATACAACATATACATCAGACCGTGCTTATGCCGCAGCCTTTATTGCGGATTATGTGAAAGAGCTTAAGGATGCTAACAGTAATATAGCACAATATCTTGTTGATATATCTAACTATGAGGATTTTGAGGCAGGCGATATTCTTCTTCCTACAATGAATGATGAGATGGATGTAACCTCCTCTATAGTTTACTCAAGTGGAGCAATAACATCAAAAAATGGTGTTGTATTTGATATGATTACGGCAGCAAGTAGTGAGGCTGATATTAGTCCTTTATTGTCGACACAACAGGTTCAGGATTTTAGATATCCAAGCCATTATGCACCGAATGCTAGTAGTGATGGGGTTAATACCACTGCTCTTTATCTCTCAGATGATCTTGATTTAGAATATATCTATATGAAGTGGAATCTTGGTCATTTTGCTTCAAAAAGTGATCTTGAGAAGACATATATTAATTCACTTCTGTCAGATGATGATTTTGGAGAGACAGTTATTACACCTATAAACAAATACATTAACATCAGACTGATAGGAGCAAATTCAAAGTATCCTACACTGAGGGATTTAAGACCTGCAAGCGGTAGTGAGAGTGGAAATGAGGCAACGGTACTTAAACTTGCTTCCGACTATAGTGTCTATATTAATGATGGTGTGGCAAATGGTGGTTCTGATACTGACTTTGTGACTATAAAAGCAAAAGCAGGAAGCAATGGAGTTGTAAAGGGTATTGTTATTGCCAAGGGTGATGTATACTTCGACGCATCTGTCAAGTCCTTTGAGGGACTGATAGTGTCAGGTGGAAAGGTATACATAAATAATGAACTTCAGTCACTGACAGCCAGCCCTGAGATTTGTAGGGCTATAATAAGAGAGTGTCAGCTTTCAGGTGATGACAAGTGCAAATATGTTCTTGAACTGTTCCAGGGATATGAGGATTCAACAGTTACGGCACTTGACCCTGCAGACACTTCTACCAAGACAATTGATACCATTGATTATTCAGATGTTGTAAGCTTTGACAACTGGATGAAGAATGTAGAATAGAGGTGTTGCCTATGAAGAAGATTAAGAGATTAAATGATAAAGGCTACACCTTAGCAGAGATGATAATAGTAATTGCTATTATAGCCGTACTTTCCACAGCAGCTTTTCTTACATTATCAGTGTTGCATACTGCAAAGGTGCGTGATGCTGCAACTACATTTTATGCTGAGGTAAATGCCATGTATGCGAAATCTAAGAGCCAGCAGGCATACCATGATGCAAATAATGATGGCAAGATGGATGCATCAGAGCTTGACAAGAACGCCGTTTATGTTCTTGCACTTTACAAGGATGGACAAAAGCTTTTTATTAAAAGAGGTGTAAGGGATGGCAGTGGTTCGCTCAGCTATGATGATTATCTTGGTAACAACAATGGTGGAAAGGGCTTGAATTTAAGTCCATATACAACAATAACATACAAGGCAGCCGGTTCTTCCACTACTACGGATATAACCAATGATGTTTCAAGTCCATTCATAATATCTTTTGACAAAAGAGGTACATGCACGGATGGTGTGGGCACATACCAATTCAAGAAAAAGGATGGCGGAACTTTGGTAACGGTTACAATTAACAAAAATGGAAGTTATCAAATAAAGTAGAATAGGAGTGATGAGTATTGGAAACAAAACGAAAAAACAATAGTGGCTTCACTCTTATAGAGTTGATAATAGCGATAGCAGTTCTTGCATTTCTTATGACTGCTATAAGCTCTATGATGGGTTCCAGCGTATTTGCCAACAAGAAGGCTCAGGCTGACATTACAGTGCAGACATCGGCACAGGATACGTATAACAAGATTACGGACATGGTAATGCAGGCTAAGAAGGTTTATATTTTTGGCTATACATTCAGTGGAACACCAAACTTCTCGAAGAGTGGGGAAGCGGTAACGGGAACACCTGACTTGAAGGTATATGCATTGTTTGATAAACGGACATATCTGCAAAAGGATGCTTCTGGTGCTTATGATGAGATAGCAACAATAGACAAAAATAAGGAGGCTATTGTAGCTGACCTTGCAAATTATGGGTATACGGTAGCGAAGGGTAACATTAAGTTTTTCAGCGACCTTGCCCCAACTGATGAGCTGTATGTACAGAAGCTTGTCATTATTTCATCAGTACCGATTGATTTAGCAAATGCAACTACAAACAGTTATACAAGAATTGCAGATACATTAACCATAGCTAATCGTATTACAATTAATTTTGATAAAATCAAAATAGATACATCTGTCACGGGGGATGAGGTTTACTCAGAGTATGATACAATGATGACAACGTTCACTTTCAACGAGGAAAATCTTTACCTTGAACAGAGATATGCATATATGACGAATTTGAATGATTATATCGTTGACTGGACAGATGAAGAACGGATAAGAAAGTGTTTATATTCAGATTCAATAGGATATAACAAAACAGACGGTGCATCCATATCCGGATGTATAGCAAAGGTAGATTACAATAAAGGTGCGATAGGATTTGATCTTTTCTTTAATAAGAAGAACATGACCTATACGTCACTGGGAATGGTAAACGTAAGAAATTCTTACATACTGAAAGCAAAGAATTAAGAAGGAGGTAAAAGCATAATGAAACGAAAAACGAAGATAATGATATCAGCTTTATCTGCGATGCTTGTGATGGTTCTGGCTGTAACTGTCGTGTCCTTCTCCTTAGCAAGTAGGAATGATAAGCCCGAGGCAGTTGATCCGACTATTGTAGCAGCAGCTGCTGATGATGCAAAAATGACTATGGTAGACAGAATCATTGAGAATTCAAATCTTGATGAGGAAGAAAATCCGGATGCAGATCCTGTTTATCATATAGTAGAGGTTGGTTCATCAAACTCACCAGCCATGGTTACGTTACCGGATGGTTCAAAAGGTTCATATCTTGAGTATCTTGCATATATGGATGAAAATGGCGAAAGTCCTTTCAAAAATTATGTAATTGATGGTAATAAGAGTGAGACCTTTAACCAGTTTATGGCAGCGGGTAAGATAGACTATAAGTATTATAGTGTAAGAAATATCACAGCAGATGATATTGAGAAAATAGCGGATGCAGACCTCATATATGTAAGCAATGATCCAAAGGATATGTTTACGGCGGGCGTGAACGACTTAAGTGAGGATTTATATAGTGCACTTCTTCATACATATGTAAACAATAAGAAGCGCCCTATGATTATTGATAATCCGATAGAGACACAGAAGATATCAGGTCAGCAGTCAAACCAAGTGACTATGGGAAAATTGGTAAAAGATGTATTTAATGCAAAGGGAAGCAGATATTATACATTTGCATGGGATACGACAAAGAATGCCACAGATGCAACAGGAGCTGAGAATTTCCTTTCTCACAAAAATGGTTCTCTGTATCTTGGTATTAACGGAAGCAATAAAGTTAATCATTGGACACCTGTAACAATCGGGGATGCAACTCCGGGAGATGCTACATCGACGTACAATATGGCAAAGGTGTTGATTATTTCTCCACAAGCGTCAGGTGTGTATACGGATAATCCGATGGCAAATGCTTTGTTTACAGGATTTGGTTCAGCTGTAGATGCAAGGAGCACAGATGGTAAAACGTCGTATGAACATGTGTATAGGCTTTATGAAGAAGATGACTATCTGACTGAGACGTTGTTCCGTAGCAAGGCATACAACGCAAGGTATCCAGACAGACCGGATCTTGTACAGGTGCAAGAGGCTTCATTGGCAGATATCGATGCCAACTTGGCTGAGTTTAACTTTGATGAGTACGATATGGTTATTATGGAGTCCGGTTTGAGAAGTGCTACGATTTCTTCAGATTTGTACAGAAAGTTTAGTGCAGCGATGCTTGCAAACGTTACGATGGTGTATGATTCAAGCAATGCAAATTCAGGCGGCTCAAATACTGGCGGCGATGATAACTTTGACGCTACAGCTTCAAAGTACAATATGCTTTACTCTATAGTAGCATCTACTTCAGGTGTTTCAAAGAAGCCAAACGTAATGGTAACAAATGCAGAGGACTTTGGAGTAATCGCACAAAGTAACAGTGCAGCAACTTGTAAGAAAATTGCAGATCTTTTAAATGCATCTGCGTTCCGGGTATATGGTGGTTTAAATGCTTCTTCCAATAAGTTTACTGTTTTGGAGTTGCAGCCATGTTATCCGATCGATTTGGAAATGGCAGAAAAGAGCACGGTAGCACATCCGAATGCAGAAAATTTGGGTAAGTTGGGTGTTAAAGGAAATTACTATACGGTACCTGCAGAGGTGTTAAATGCACCGAAGGAGCAGATTTCCACTCTTAATGCAGACGGAACAATAACAACACCGGAATACTATGCATGGGAGCTTTCAGAGGCTAAGATAGCGGATGCTCTTGGTATGAATGTAAATGATGTTCAGGTTGTTCATATGTCATCCGAGGAGATGGCAGCAAGCACAACAGATATTCTGGGAACCTACGATTTGATATACATTGGAGGAAACAGAAGTGCACTTAAGGAAGCTACTCAGTGGCAGGCACTTGGTGGTATTTGTGGCAATGGAATTAATTCGGCACACTTAATTACTGCTATGCAAAATGGTAACATAAGGTATCTTCCTATCTATGTCATGTATACCCACAATGGTGATATGACCGCAATAGATGTAAGCAGTACAGGTGAGTCCGGTTCTTCCGTAAGAGAGGGTAGTGCATATGCAAATGTCAATGGACAGAGCTCATTTACAACTCTTAACGGTAATGATGTAACCTATAAGCAGAGACAGAAGCTTATTGATTATATAGAAGCAGGAATGCCTGTTATAGTCAGTGATGATGCGGCAGCTGGATATCAGGCAATTGTAGATGCACAAGCAAATGATAATAATCCGTATCTGCAGAACTCTATTGACCCTGATTGCAACATGGCAAAGGTTTTAAAGGCTTGTTATGACTTGAAGGATAAAGGAAACAATGTGCTTTGGGATTTTGACAAGGACGGAGTTTGTCATACAGACAATGCAGGTGGAGCTCTTGGTACTACAAATGTTGGATATGTTGAGGTTTTTGCATCACAGTCAGGAACGGAAAATATAGACGACGGTACAACAGTAACAGGTCAAAAAGAAAAAATTGCAGATGTTTATAATGCATCATATAAGCGTCCGACCCTTGAGGTAACAAAGACACCTAAGAGATACGATGACACAAAGTCGGATTCAGCATTAGACATGATAGATGACAAGTCGGTTCTGGAATTTGAATATACAGTTTCGGGAACTACAAATTTTGATGTCACACTGAGAATTGATGATGACGGCAATGGAAGATATGATGATGCGACGGATTTGTCTTATCCGGGCTCAAGCACAAGCTGTAGTATGGAGCTTGCAGACAGCTTTTATGGTCCTATTTCATGGAAGCTGGAAGCAAAGGATAATACAACAAAGGTTACTTCATGTATAACCGGAATTTCATATGTGGCACCAAAGAAGATAGAAGATAAGCAGAATGTAAGAGTGCTTCAGATTATGCCGGGGAAGGGTATCGAGTGGGGACAAGAGAAAGTATTTGGTGAAGGTGCTACGGGTGCTAACTCGTTGTACTTCTGTGTCGTTTGTCAGCAGGCATGTAAAAGACTTGATGAGAATCCTTTGGCTAACAATGCAGGTTGGTTCCCAGTACATTATTCGGGAAATTACTATGCCAACCAGTATGGCACGAATATTGAAATCCAGATGCCTTGGCCATATTCGAGTGCATATATAAATGATTTGGGAACTCATGAACATGTGTTTGGTATTCCATATTATGATGCTAATTTGGAGTTCACAAATGAGGGCACTAAAAAATTTGGTGCTGATGATTGGCATATAAACCTTGCAGATGGGCTTTCAGACCGATTTGATTTTGACATAGATATTCTTAGAAGAGATGAGGTTGAAGAAATATCAGATCAGGTAAGAGAGGCATATGACTTTTCCAAGATGAGTGATGATCAAAAGCGTGCGGCAATTGCGAAGTTTGAAGGCAGTGTTGATTTAGATGAAGAGGAATTTAAGGATTATGCGGAATATGGGAAAGATGATTTGGATGAGAAGCTTACCTATATCACGCAGTACAACAGCGAGGTTTATGCTTCTGAGTACTGGAATCTTTACACCTACATGAGAGATGAGAAGGCAGTTCCGGACAATGTAGAGGATGCTGACGATGCTGCAGGTGGTTCCGGTGGTACAGGAGAGCAGAATAAAACCTTTAAGGATCCTATAACAGGTGCTAACATTGAGATAACACAGACGACTCTTGATGCTAAAACAGATCTTAACGAAGTACTTGAAAAGCTTGTTACAGCTTTAAATGCAAGAGGAAAAACGGATCTTGCAGAAGAGGTAGCATATATCATAAGAACAGAACGGTATTATGATTTGTTTAATGCATCAGAAGGCTCTAGCTTTGCATTTAGGTATGGAGGTTTCCAGCCATATTTATCAGCAGATGATATTAACAAGCTGTGTACGGCATATAAGGATTATGTAAAGGCAAAGAATGTTGAGCTTGAGTATAAAGAGTTATACAAGAAATATGACAGGGAAGCACATGCCAATAACTGGATTAAAGGATGCTATTCAACCGTTATTTTGGGACCTTCGGATGATTTTGCAGGTGATGATTTTACAGCAGGAAGCAATGGTCTTAAGGATTTAACGAATTATATACAGGGTAATGGAAATGTTCTTTTGTTCCATGATACATTCACAAGATTTAGTGATGCGGGCTCATATAACCTTACAAATGCAATAAGGGCATATGTAGGTCAGGACAAAAACCATATGGAGATTGCGGACGCAAGCTACCAGTACATTAAGTATAAGACTGCAGATAACTATAGTGAGGATAAGTACTTCCTGACAAATCTTTCATACAAGTCCGGTGATGACAGATATCCAACATGGTTTGCTGATTTGAAGCCGTACCAATATGGAGACTCAGGTGCAGGAAGTAACAGATTATATTCAACAGTTGCTTATACAGATGGCTTACATGGATCAAACAAGTCCTCTAACCCTTCGGCGATTGCATACAAGTACGCATATCTGAGCTGGTCATATGCGGCATACTGGTATAATTCTGCAGCCTTTGATGCCAGAGAGAATACAAAGTATGGTACAAATAGGGGTTCTAAGAATAACGATGGACTTATAACACTGTATCCGTTTACGCTTAGTGATGATATTTATATAGCAGGTACGCATCCACAGTCATATGCACTTGACCTTGAGGATGATAAGTGTACGGTATGGTATTCACTTGCAGGTGGTTACAATGGTCAGGAAGGTTCATCCATGTTTGCTGCATCTCCTAGAGATGGCGGGGACAGCTACTTTATATACTCATACAAGAACGTATATTACTGTGGAGCTGGACATTCCAATGTTACCGGTGCAGGCAAGATGAACAATGATGAGAGAAAGCTCTACATCAACATCATATGTAACTCTGTAAGAAAGAGTGCAAGTATGCCAAGCATCTATGTATATGATTATGATAAGGATACATATGGTGAAAAGATTAAGCGTAAGGATGGTAGCTACTATACGAAGGTAGATGGTACGGATGAGTATCCGGAGTTCAGCTTTAAGGCAACAACCGATTCTGAGTCAACGCTTACAAGAGTAAGAATATACTACGACCTTGATTACTCGGATGATAACAGAAGCAATGCATTTGTTTCAGATAAAAACCATATTCTTATTGCTGATTGGGATTCAAAGAGTGTATCAGCAGGAAAACGAAAGAATGTATACCGGTATGACCCTACACTGAAGACGTTAGTTGATGACAAGGGTAATCCTGTAGTAGATTCTACAAATGCAGATGGCACAAAGAATATTGCATCAGCATTGAAACTTAAGCCTGAATACTTTGACCCATATAATGGTGAGTACACATACATTGTAATTGAGGCTACAGATTCAAGTGGTAACAAGGTTTACCAGAGAATTAAGATCATGATTAAGGATGTACTCTTTAACTTGACGTAAAAAGAATAAACTAAAAAAGTAAGGCGGGTTTTACCCGCCTTATATTTTTATTGATTGAAATTTCAAATTTTCTTTTCAAAAAACATCTTGAATTATAAACACGCATATGGTACTATCTTATCAAAGCATTATTATAGTATTTCTTTCATGGGCAAATCCATTTCAGACATTCAAAGAAAAGGGCGCATCTGGCGCTGTAATTCGAGTCTAACAAAACAAGTTACTTCGATGCTTTATTTCACACAAAAAATAGGCAGCGAAGTTGCTGTTTGGAACATGAGAATATGTGAGTAATATAG